>JAUILH010000264.1 GCA_030433115.1 Bacteroidia bacterium
GTACCGTTCAGACATTTTGTTTCGCTCCCATCCTAGATTGTTGAAAAGTGCTCTTAAGCTGTTAAAAAAACTGAAGCCATACAGGACGGAGAGTTTGACTCCCTGGTTATCTTTGTTACCTTCTCAAAGAAATACAAAGGTGTATGAAATTTATCGTTAACAGCAGTGCCCTATTAAAAGAATTACAGAGCCTTTCAGGGGTTCTCAGCACAAGCAATACTTTACCTATTTTGGACAACTTTTTGTTCGAAATTGAAGAGAAATCATTGACGGTTACAGTATCTGATTTGGAAACCACAATGGTAGCTACTCTTGAAATTGAGGCCAAGGAAAGTGGAAAAGTAGCCATGCCTGCAAAGCTGTTGCTAGACACCTTAAAATCTTTGCCAAAACAGCCATTGACTTTCACCATTGATGATGCCAATTTCGGCATTGAAATCTCATCTGATTATGGAAAATATAAGCTCAGTGGTTTCAATGGGGAGGAGTTTCCTAAATCTCCGGAATTAGCCGACCCATCGAAAATTGAGATTTCAGGTGTGTTACTGGCCAATGCCATCAACAAAACCATTTTCGCGACAAGCAATGATGAGATGAGACCGGTTATGTGCGGAGTGTTTTGTCAATTAAGCAAAGATGACCTCACTTTTGTGGCCACTGATGCACACAAATTGGTGAGATACAGAAGAAAGGATACTGGAGCAGACAACACCTCTGATATCATCCTTCCAAAGAAACCTGTGACTCTTCTGAAGAATCTTGTGTCTTCTGAGGACAATGTTGAAATGGAATTCACACAATCTAATGCCTGCTTTACCTTCGGTAATAAAAAATTGGTTTGTCTACTGATCGATGGGAAATACCCGAATTATGAAGCAGTTATTCCGAAAGAGAACCCTAACAAACTGGTGATTGATAGAAATGCTTTTTTAAGTTCTATTAAGCGTGTGTCGATTTTTGCCAATAAAACAACCAATCAGGTAAGGTTAAAAATCTCGGGAAGCGAATTGGCAATCAGTGCAGAAGATTTAGACTTCTCAAATGAAGCCAATGAACGGTTGACATGTAATTACACGGGTGAAGATTTGGAAATTGGTTTCAACTCTAAATTTTTGTCTGACATGTTAGGGAATCTTGACACCGAAAACGTTGTATTTGAGTTAAGCGCTCCAAACAGAGCAGGCCTCCTCTTCCCAGAATCAACAGACAGTAAAGACGAAGAGATTTTGATGCTGGTGATGCCAGTAATGATAAGATAATTCAAAGCGCGGTTTTTTAATCGCGCTTTTTTTTGTTCAATTCGGAACGGTTTTTGGTGTAATCAGGTAAATTCATCCATGAAAAAAATCCATCTAGTTCTCATACTACTCTGTGGCAGCTTGTCATCTTGTTATTTTGTGGATGACATTTTCGATCCGCCTACACCAAAAGAACCAAGTCTCTATGATAAGTCAAAAAAATCAATTGGAAATTATTTAAAAGATCAAAAAACATACATCTATGACCCTTACGGATTTGGCGAACTCATTATAAAAAAACCGATAGATATTGTTGAATTAGAGAAACTAGAAAAAGAAAATGAATCGCGCCCATCAGCAAAATTAGACTCCGCTA
>JAUILH010000164.1 GCA_030433115.1 Bacteroidia bacterium
GCTGATTTACTCTTTCTTGCGGTAAACATATCTGCGTCACAAAAGACAGCAACTTTACCTTTACCGTAGTTCATAACGGCTCCCTGAGACATGCCATTTGCTGATTTTCTGTAGTCTGATTGCTCAAAGTTGAAGGCACCATGACTAAATACAGCTTCATAATTTTGGTTAAGTTGAATGATGGACTCGGCTTGACCAGGAATGTCCATACAACTGCCCGAAAATGTCGCAATTTGATCAACTTCTTCGTTAGAGTTTCGTCCTTCTGTAATGGCATGTTTACTTAAAGTGCTCAATTCCTTATTGAAAAGCTGTCCTACCTCTGCGGCACTCGAGTCCTTCGGCATAACATGACAGTCCCAAAAGGAAAATCCAAAGGCTTTGGCAATATTATCAACTCGACCAGGATAAGGCGTATGGTCCATGATCAATAACAATTTTCCACCTTCTTCAACCCAACTTTTCAATGCATTCACCTCTTCTGTAATGAGTGCCTGAGCTGAATCTACTTTCCAACCATTCACGCTCTGTCCATAAGCATTGGCCATCACCAAAATATTGCCTGTTTTCAACCCGGCTTTCGAAAATCTTTGGTAATATGGTTTTACCTGATACCCATCCTTGGAGAGAAGTGTTGCCAAAGGCTTATAATGACCGTTCATTGACATGTTGGTGAGATGTGCTTCATCAAAGTAAACTACAGGACCTTTGTTTTTCCCATATGTCGACAAACTTGGTTTATACTTGAATTTTTTGTCTACTGTGATATCACCCTTGATCGGTTTGTACCATTTTTTTCGAATCTTTTTCGTTTTGTTGAATTGCTTATCGTGAATTTTAACAATGTTCACGTCAAATGCCGGAATGAACTTAGAACCTGCCTTTTCGCCCTGATAACAAATGATTAAGTGATGATTGGTTTTACTTGCCATCTTCACCGTGTCGTACTTATCTATGTAGATGAGCTTCTGCATGCGCTTTCCTTCGGGATGCAGCCAATTAACTTGAAGCGGAACACCAGTGTAATTAATGAAAACCACTTCACAATCTGAGTAGTTGTTGTATTTGGGCGGCTTTTTAAAATCCAGAATAATCGGACCAATTTCTCCTGTGGCTTTTCCAAGGTCGGGTTGAGCCATGGTTTGAACATTCAACAATACCACGAATGCAAAGAAGATACTAAGCTGCTTGATCATTAGTCCACAATTTCAATTTCGAAAAGTAAAGGCCAGAGCTTTCCTGTAGCGTATAATTTGCCGGAGTTATGGTTGTAGGCCAGTCCATTTAAGACCTCAGGCGCAGGTCCTGGAAGTGCCATTTCCAGGGGTGACATGTCCAAAACAGCTTCAACTATTCCATTGTCAGGGTTTATCACAGCCACATGATTGTCCTGATAGACGTTTGCATAAATCTTTCCGTCTATATACTCTAATTCGTTGAGGTAACTAATAGGTCGGGTATTGGTGTATACTTCTATGTTCCTGCGGATGATGAAGTTTTCCGGATCGACAAAGTAAATGCGGTGCGATCCGTCTGTGAGCAAGAGTTGCTCTCCATCATTACTCAAGCCCCAGCCTTCACCTGTATTTGTTGTAAATGTAAATTGATCAATTTGCTTTAATGTGTTTTTATCATACACAAAACCTTCTCCACTTTGGTAGGTCACCTGGTAAATCTTATCACCCAAAATTGTAATGCCTTCTCCAAAGTATTTACTATCCAACACGGTTTGTTCTCCCACTACGCTGCCGTCTTCAAGATTGAGTTCCCTTACCCATGAAGACCCTTTTTGCCCGGTGCTTTCAATCAATCTATCTCCATCAAACTCCAAACCCTGCGTATAGGCAGAAGGATCATGCGGAAACGAATTAGCGATTTGAACACGTTTGCTAACCGGCGGTTTGGCAGCAACCAGAAGTTTGCTTGTGGACATTTTTCGAGTTTGTCCGTTCTCCAATTGAGCGACCACTTCTATGCGATGGGACCCTAATTGTTCTTGAGCAGTGAGCCATTTATAAGTTAACTCACTCTTAAGATCACTTTCAAATTGAGACACAGATTTACCATCAATTTTAATTTCCAATTTCTTCAAACAGTCTGGTTTTAGTTCCAGTTTGATGGTGTGTTCTTCACCAAGAATGACCGTTTTTCCAGTGTTTTTAATGCGCACAAAATTGCTACAAGACGATTGCTCTTCCCCTTCAGGTTTATCGTCTTCACCACATGAACTTAAGATTAATCCGGTCACAAGGACCAATAAGAACTTCTTCATTACAATATTTCTACGAGAATAGTTGTTAAAGATAATCAATAGATATGACTAGAGACTGGCAAAAACCGTCAATATTCGTTAATTTGCATGGAATGAAATGGACTTTACTCATGATCGGTTTGTTTTTCGCCGGTGCATCATTTGCTCAGGATACCACTTTGACCAAAAAGGTAAGTTATTACAGTGATAGCAGCATCCATGAGGTGATGTATGAAAAATATGGAGAGGTGTGGGGCAACTATTTGAAATTCAGTCCTAACGGAACCAAACTCAGTGAAGGGAACTACAAGTTCGACAAGAAAAATGGTGCCTGGAAGGATTATTTCAAGGACGGTCGTTTAAAAGTATCTTGTTATTACGTAGATGATGCTTTGGACGGTGGCTTCAAACAATATTACCACAACGGGTTGATTGCCATTAAATCGACTTTTAAGGCCGGTAAGTTGTTTGGGAAATATACCAGATATTACAGAAATGGCTACAAAAAGGCTGAAGGCTTATATAAATCTGGTCAAAAACAAGGAACCTGGTTGTATTACAACGAAGATGGCACCAAGTACATTGAAAGCGAATACGTGGACGACAAATTAAATGGCATCAGTAAAGCCTTTTATAGCAATGGAAAGGTGAAATATGAGGTGTACTACGAAAATGGCCGAAAGGTAGAGGAGAAGCTCTATAATTCTGAGGGTGTTTTGATTAAGAAGTAGTAGGGAATTAAAAAAGCCCCTTTCTTAAGAAAGAGGCTTTTAATCGATTTATTTATCTCATTAATTCGTAAAAGACACATTCTGTGCAGGATCAGCTTTGTATCTACTCACAACTCTTCCGCCAGCACTTGTTGCATTGGCTGCATCCACTTCATGGTTTCTATCCATCCACATGGTAGCGGTTCCAGTACCTAAATCTTCAAGCTTGTTCTGTGAAAAGAGAATACTGGTAGCGCCATCTGTGTAGGTAGCGAAGGTTTGACCATCACCGGTTGTATTGTTTCCACTAATCGTCACCCAAACGTTTTCATCTGCTGCCAAGGCATTCCCAGTCCAGAATAACTCGTGGGACCCACTGTTCGAAATTGGTCCGGGACTCGCCGGAAAGTCAATAGATGAAGGAACTGTAGCAGTATTGGTGAAAACACTTCCATCAACGTCTTTATACTCAAATGAACCAGTGCTAACCAATCCTGAATATTGTTTCTCATAATACGCGAGTGCATTATTCCAGACCAACACGTCTCCATTGAATTTGATTTCCGCTGGACTCACTAGTTCCAGAATAGTACCTGTTGCGTGTCCAAATCTGAATTGTGCCCGGGCGGAGGTAATGTCAGTATCAGCATTGTATTCTAATACGTATCTTACATGAATTCTGTCCTGATCAACTGAATCAGAGTCTTCTCTCTGACAACTGGTGAAGATCAGTGAAATGGCGAATAGACTAAATAATAAATGTTTCATTTTCATGGTTTTAAGATTTTAATCTCACTTGGCAAAAGGTGTGCCAAAAATGTCTTACATGTGGGCAATCATACCCATGACTATTTGTTTTTTTCTAGTTGAAACCGGCACAGTAGAGCCATCTTTCATAACCAGGTAGCCACCATCCGATTTGATATATTCTTTAACATATTCCACATTGATGAGATGCGACTGGTGAACTCTAAAGAAACCATGATCCGACAGTAATTTGTCATACTCCTTAAGTGTCTTAGTCACCAACAATTTCTTCTTATCTGCAAAGAAGAAGGTCGTGTAGTTCACACTGCTTTCACATCTGATGATATCAGAAATATCCGTGATCAATATTTTATCCAGTGTATGTAATGCCAATTTATTGAAACTCTTGGCGCCACTCATTTTATCCTTTAAGAGGTCTATAGATTCCTTGTGACTGCCTTTACCAGGTTCCACTTTCTCAACCGCAGCCATCAGTTCGTCAGGATCAACAGGTTTCAACAGGTAGTCTACAGCAGAAAACTTGAAAGCCTTCACAGCATACGCGTCACTGGCTGTAGTAAAGATGACTTTAAATGAAGAGTCGTTGATGATTTCCAACAAATCAAAGCCGCTGCCATCTTGCATTTGAATATCCAGAAACACCAAGTCCGGTTTGGTGTCTTTGATGATTTTCGCTCCACTCACAACACCATCGGCCTCACCAATAATGTCAATATTGTCACAATAGGTCGCAATGTCCTCTTTTAAATTCTCTCTCGCCTGACTCAGATCATCAACTATAACTGCGCGTAACATACTTCTGTTTTAATGAACTATGAATTTACAGTTTTTTGTGATGATGTCCTAGATTATTTCAGAATAAGGAAATCGGATCAGCACGGTCGTCCCTGCGGCTTTCAAATCGTCATCATATTTGTCAATGATTTCAAGTCCTTTTTCACTTGAATCGCCATGCAGAATGGAAAGTCTTTCCTGGGTTACAATGAGGGCAGCTGATTTATGAGAATGCTCTTTCTGACTTTTAATTTCGGCTGCTTTTTTTCTCCCACATCCGTTGTCATCAATTTTACATTCAATCAGTTTGCCTTTTCTGGAAAAATGTACATCAATATGCCCCTTGTGTTCAATGTATTTCATACCATGAATGATGGCATTTTCTGTAAATGGTTGGATCATCATTGGAGGCACTGCTATGCTCTCTGGGTCCAGATCTTCTTCTGCGTGAATGTCAAAATCAAACTGATTTCCCGAACTGAATTTTTCAATAGATAAGTAATTGAATAGGGTTTCCATCTCATCATCCAGGGAAATCATCTGTGATCGTGAATTATCCAGAATCTGTCTCATGAGTTTTGAGAACTTGGCCAATTGATATCGCGCTTTTTTGGTGTCTTGAGAGCTAATTAAACTCTGAATACTATTCAGCGCATTGAATATGAAGTGTGGATTCATTTGAAGCCTGAGGGCTTTCTGCTCTAATTCTATAAGGTTTCTTTCCAGTTTGATGCGTTCACGCTCGCGTTTCAATCGAGTATACCAAATTGCGCCAATAAGTGTTAAAATAAATAGGCTTAAGCCTATTACTGTCACGATAAACCAGGTCTGTTGATAGAATGGAGGAGGAGGAGGAGGAGGAGCCTGAATGGTAAATTGTTTCGAAGAAACCACTGAAGACCAGGTGCCGTCAATGCTTCTGCATTTTACTTTAAAGGTGTATTTGCCAGGAGGCAGATTAGAGTAGGTCGCATTGGTTAGTTGACTGGGAGGTGTCCATTCCGATTCAAATCCGTCTAAAATCCAGCTATATTCTACGTTGTCGGGGTTAGATTGATTGACGCCAAAGAACTCAAAACTCAGATTATTTTCATCATGATTGAGCTTGATATCATTGGTCATATTGTACCAGGCACCTATCACTTCCGGTTTAAATTTTGACAGTGGTTGGTAAAACAATTTGATTTGAGTGAGGCTCAGGTTGGGTGTTTTAGCTTGTTGAGCCTCTTCGTCTCCCTCATAAATCATTAAACCAGAGCCTGTTCCAAAGTAAACTCTATCGTCTAAATGGTGTCTTGATGATGCAGCGACCGCATTGGTATTGGTTTCGAGACCTATGAATCCTTCATTATAACCGTAGTGTTTGGGATTGCTTAATTCGCCATTGTTTCGTGTAAACCTGGTGACACCGTTGGAAGTTCCTACCCATAAATAGCCATTTGGGTCAACCTCAATTTGGTAGATAGGAATTCCTACAAGTCCGTCCGAGTGACCGAATTTTTTCAATTCCGGTTTTTCTACAAAGGCTTTGATTCTTGTGATACCATCACCTCCGGCTACCCAAATGTAGCCGTCGTCATCTTCTCTAATCATAGATACGGCATTGCTCGCCATGCCATCTCTGGTTGTGAAATGTGTGATTTGTTCGTCTAAAATGTAACCACATCCCGTATTCTTAGTGCCAAACCAGATTCTATTCACTTTGTCTGTATGCAATGCAAAGATGTAGTCTCTGGGAAGGCCATTTCGAGTACTAAAATGATTGACTGAGGTGACGTCATGTGTTGAGTCTGAATAATCAAGCTTGAGCAGACCTTTTCCACCTTCACACACCCAAATAAAGCCATCCCTGTCTTCCGTAATCGATTTAATATGATCGAATTCAATGGCTGGAACATCACTGTATACTTTCCGGAAAACAGAGTCATAGACCCATAATCCCTGACCTTCAGGAGCCAGCCAAACTCTGTTCCTGGAATCTTCAAACATCAAGCGGATTTTGGCGCTTATGAAACCATTGAGCGTTCTGAAATTCTCTATAGTAGAGTCAGTCATAATGGTGACACCTTCGGCACCAGCTCCCACCATAATCTCTCCCGACCGTCTCGTTAAACAAGAATATATCCAATCGCCCGGTAAACCTGATTGCTCATTTAATACGGAAAAAGCCACCTTATGGTACTTGGAGATTCCGCCTCCACCCGTACCAATCCAAATATTGCCCCAACTGTCTTCATAGATAGATTCAATGTGGTTATTTGCCAGACCATCTTCAATGGTTAAATGCGTGAGACTTGAATCCTTCAGGTTTAATTTGTAAAGACCGGAATTATGGGTGCCAATCCACAAGTTCTGATCGCTATCTACATATAAGTCATTATACAATTTATTGTGGAAAGGATAATCCCTGAGAAGTGGTTTGAAACGGTTGTTCTTACCCACAAACAATTGTCCTCCGTAACAAGCTACCACATGACTGCCATCAGGAAGAAATACGTCACATGAGTACTTTTGAGGACCAAGCCCACTGGTTTGAACGTGTTGTGTTTTTTCAGATTCCAGTTGGTACAGTCTGTTGGAGATACCAATCCAAAGTTTGTTATTGCCGTCTTTAGTTAAAAAATTCAGGTAGTCGAACTTAAGGTTTTCATTGACTGGTAAAAGCTGGTCGTTGTTTAGCTTGAGTATGCCTTTGGTAGTGCCGAATAGAAGATCTCCTTGTTCAGTTAAGTTGATATAGCCTACCACGAGGGGTTTGGTGGAATCTCCGTAATGGTAGTTTTTAAATTTCAGCCCATCAAATACACTGACGCCATCGTCAGTGCCGATCCACAGTAAGTCTTTGTGTTCATAAATACACTGAATGTTGTTGTGGGGGAGTCCGTCGAATGAAGTGAAGGGCTTGAATCTTTTTCCATTGAATTGATTGATACCTCCCCCACGCGTAGCGAACCAGAGATTGCCACGGGAATCTTCAATGATGTCATGTACCTCACTTTGACTTAAACCATCCACCAGCGAATAGTTCGTAAACCGGTAGGTTTGAGACGCAACGGCAAATGGTAGGGTTAATAAGATGATAAGAAAAAACTTCACCATGAGAAGATAAGGAATACTATTGAATGAGGTGTTGTCTGATATCAATTACCCACACAGTCTTTCGCCATTTTAATGACTTCAACTATTTTGAGTGCCAAGCCTTCCTCAGGGTCAGGGTATTTCTCCATAACTAAGTCTAGTGCGCAATCACAGAATTCTTCTGAGTCTGACATGAATTTTACCGCGTTGCTATCGTTACACTTTCCAAGGAATTCAACACGCTTTTTCTTAGCCCATCTTTTTGCAGCCTTTTTGGCAAGAGCTTTACAGCCAAATAGAGACAGTGACCCGATAATGGCTATAACAAAAAAGAGGTGTTTAGTCCGCATACTTACTGATTCGCGCTTTCCTGAATAACTTCATTGTCCTCAGTAAGTACCTTGAATGCAGTACGTCTGTTTCTCTGGTGAGATTCATCAATGGCCTTTTTATCAGTCAAGCTTTTGATGTAAGATTCCGTCAATCTTTTGAACTCACCGTTGTCATCCTTAACAGGCTTTTTATTCTCATCAAGCATGATTGCAGGTTCTTCTTCTCCATATCCCTTAGGAGATAAGCGTTTTCTGGCGATTCCGGCATCCACTAAATAATCTACAACCGACTGTGCACGTCTTTCAGACAGGTCTTTGTTGTAGGCATCATCTCCGCGGAAATCCGTATGCGACTGAATTTCAATGGTTAGGTTGTCATTCAGGTTAAGAAAACTCACCAGTTCGTCCAAAATTTCCTTCGACTTAGGTCTTAGTGTAGCTTTGTCGAAATCGTACTCGATACCAGCAATTTCAATCGCTTCCTGAGGAATAGGATTCAGGAAGAAATCTTGCTCAAGCGCTGTTGAAACGGTTAAACCAGAAGTGGAAACGGTTGCCGCATCTCCAAAGAATTTGGTTTTTTAATCACAGGAGTTTTATCTTATTTTATAGGTATGTTATGGGGTTATGTTGTAAATAAATTCGATCCAGATTTAAAAATT
>JAUILH010000165.1 GCA_030433115.1 Bacteroidia bacterium
TTGTATTGGACGAAAACCGCAGAATTGAATTGATTGAGACAATTATTAGCAATGATTTACCTGAAAAAAAAGTAGCGCTCTACGAGCATGTGCACATGACCAATACACAAACTACCAGCTTTCAAGATCTGGGAAATAGTGTGACAAGATATACGTCAGAAGTTGAATACACTCAATTCAATGGTTTCATGATTAAATTGATGGCGAAATTATTTCCGGGTAAATTCAAAGCCCAAAGTCAAAAGTGGATGGATCAATTCAAGTCATTCGTAGAACAATCCAATCAGTCGTGATGCATAGAAGAATTAGTCATTTTGTTGGTTTATCGTGTCTTATTGTGACCATGTCCGCTCAAACCAGCTGCCAATCAAGCCGGATGCTCAAATCTGAAAAACACGTCTCAGATGCTGCAATAGAAATACCTTTCGAATTGACTGAAGGCAATAACATCAAATTTCAGGCGGTGCTCAATGAGGTAGACTCGATTGATTTATTTTTTGACACGGGTGGTACGGAAATAGTGATGAAACAAACCGCCATTAAAAATTGTCCAACGCTTATGGATGGCAGAAACCCCAATTACATTGAAGGAGGGAATATGCCCTTAGAAACCTTAAATTCCCTATCAATAGGTGATATGAAATGGGATAGCCTTATGGTTTTTCCTACTCGTGTTGGTCCAAGTGAAACATCAGGTCATTTTGGCTGGAATTTGTTTGAAGGTAAAATTGTTGAATTGAATTATGATGAGATGATCATGACGGTTCATTCTAATTTGCCTGATAATTCCAAGGATTATGTAAAGCTGGATGTGGAGTATACCCATACTTTATTCTGTGTGCAGGGACAATTACGTATTGGTGATGCTCAATACACAAACCGCTATTTATTCGACACTGGTTTTCAACGCAGCATTATTTTGGATAAAGATTTAAGAGAGAAAAATGCTTTTCCAAATGACCTTCCAGTGATAAAGGAAAGTAAACTGAGAAATGGAGCAGGTAAGGTATTCGTCAATAAAGTGGTGTTGGCAGATGACATTTGTTTTGATGATGTGTGCCTATCTGACGTCCCCGTTCAATTATTATCAACCCCCAATCCGGCCAGGTTTGAAACGCACATATTGGGGAATGAACTGTTAAAGCGATATAATACCATTCTAGACTTTAAGGACCATCACGTTTATTTGAAGCAAAATGGTTTGGTTGGAGAACCATACTCTGATAAGTTGTAACTAGGATTGGTCAACCCCAACATCATTTCAATTTATTGAGCTACAGTCGTCCCTATCGATCTTTTAATTAAAGATAAGTGTTTGGCGAACTAGTTCAAAATCATCTTATATCCAACACCCCGAATGTTGACAATCTTCACCTGCTCGTCTCCATCCAGTTTTTTTCTCAGTTTGGAAATAAACACATCCAATGTTCTACCGATATAGTCGCCTTCATCACCCCACACCTTTTCTAAAAGTACCTGACGTTCTACTGTTGTGTTTGCATGACTGTATAAAAGTGCCAGCAGATCGGCTTCTTTCCCTGTAAGGTCCATGATCTCATCATTTTTGGCAAGCGTCATGTTCCTTTTATCAAAGTGAAAGGCGCCAATGGAAATGATATGAGGAGAAGATCTTTTTTGAGGTGTTTTTTTCCAAAAAAGTGCTACCGACAAGGCAATTGGAAGTAGAATAATGAAAAACCAGTAGGCAGAAGCATTATTTTCCTTATTCGCAGGAGGAGTGTTTGTGAGTACCTGACTCTCCTTGAACTTATCCGAATCAAGAATAATAACGTGGATGGCATAGCAGCCTTTTGGTATTTCCCTGGCACGACAGGGAAGACTATTGGAGTCGCTTTGATGTCTAAATTCGAAACTATATAAAACTTCATGGCCTGAACATGCCACCAATTCGACTAAAAAATGGTTAGACAAATCAGCTTGTTCAAGTGCTTTAATAGAGTTGACGACCAAATTGTCAGGCAAAAGCGAAAACTCAGATTCGAAAGATATTTTGTAAGTATTGTTTTCTTTGGATACAGGTAATACACGAGATGTGCTGTCTCCCGAATCCATGAGAGTTTGATGACCAATAGAACGCATGGCTGCCATCATTCGACTTTCATTGATCGAACATAGGACCGAATTTGAAATCATCCAAAGGGAAATAATCAGTACAAGTTTACTTTTTACCATACTGCAAATTTATTCGATTCTCCTGCTGAATGAGAGATTTCAACTTGAGATTTACATTAATTTACAATTCTTAAAATGACTACCTTGTTCGCTGTAAACTCAAAATGTATGATTTCAATTGTAGATAGTATTCGATCCTATTTCTCGAAAAAAGCAAACGATCAGAAGACACCGTTGGTACCAGAAGGTACTTGTCCAACCTGCTGGGGCAGAAACGAATGGGATGGACAGTTTTACGAGATCATTAAAGATAAACATGCTCAACCCGGAAGCGCCACATATGATAGTTTCATAAGTAAGGTTGTAGACGAACATGTTCGAACGACTCACCAACTCAAGAATAAATATGTTTGCGTGACATGTGATAAAGATATTTAGTAACCTCATTTACATGAAATCAATCGTCATACTAAAAACGATATTATGGCTTACGACGAATTTTTAGCAGATAGAATCAGACAAAACCTTAAAGAAAGATCCGCGAATTTTGATGAACTTAAAATGATGGGAGGACTCTGTTTTAGGGTGGATGGAAAAATGCTGTGCGGCATTCACATTGACAAAACCTCTGAGGAGAACTTATTGATGTGCCGAATAGGAGAACAGGCGTATGAGACGGAAATTTCCAATGAACACAGTTTACCAATGGATTTTACTGGTCGACCAATGAAAGGCTACATTTTTGTGAAGCAAGATGGCTTTGACCTGGATGATCAATTAGATTATTGGATTGGAAAATGCATGGAGTTCAATCCGTTTGCAAAAGCTTCTAAGAAGAAAAAATCTAAGTCTGCCTAACTTTAGAAAAAGCATAGAACATCTCCGTGGCGATTTGAAATGATCGATAATCATACATAGTGTCTTCCAATGGCGTGTCATCAAAAGATTTGGGATCGTCATATGTAAGTGGTATTCTTACATCACAACCAGGTACAAAAGGGCAATTGTCATCCGCGCTTGAGCAGGTCATTACGGCTGCGAAATTAGAGGTTGGATTGATAGAGGCGTCATAAAGCTTTGAGAAACAATTGTTCAAAATCAAGTTTCCATCAAAACTGATGTTGTAACGGGGATTCTCCTCTTTAGTATTTTTAACACTAAAATTAAAGCGTTCCAAAGATGTTATAACTCGCGGATTTAGAGCAGTCACTTCTGTTCCGCCAGAATAAGATTGCAGTTCAATCCCATAATGATTGGCAGCTACTTTTGCCCATATTTGAGCCAGTTGACTTCTTCTTGAGTTGTGGGTGCAGATGAAGTTGAGTTGTGGAATTTGTCCTACCTTAATTTGTTGATTCATGTATTCAGAAATGCTATTCAGAATCTCCTGTCTAGACTCATCAATTGGCATTTTGTAAGTCAAATCAAGTATGTCTTTTGTAGAATCAAACATGCGCGTCAAAAGTATGTTTTTTGAGAAGAACGAATGTTATTTTAATATCAACTTAATGTATGATCAGAAGACTGCTCTGGGTTTTTTGTCTTTTTTTCTGGGAAACCAGTGATGGTTTTTTGTGTCAAAGGAAATCCCAAGACTCACCGTGAATTCATTTGGATTATATTCGTGCATAGTTTGATTTCCAAAGGGAATGTCTAAACCATAACATACTTTGAGATTAACATGAGGTGCTGATTTTCTGAAACGCCAACTGGAGCGCAGCAAAAAACCGATTCTAGGCTTCAGGTTAAAAGCTGTATACTCTTTAATATGGAGTAAATTAGGATTCATTCCTACCAATGGAATGACGTATCGCCAAATCTTTCTGTTTTTTGACCCCAGATTAAGTTTTTTTTCGGCAGTTAGACCTAAAAGTCGAATTCCCTGAGCGAATTGAAAGTTAACGCCAACAGTTTTAAAGTCTTTAAATCTCCAAAGGTTGTTTTGAAAATTGTATTCAAACGAATGCCATACTTTATTGGGATGCCAGGATAGTCCGTAGTAAATATAATGAGTGTTTGTTGGCCAAGCGTAAAACGATTTTGCTGAGTTTGTGCATAGAACTCCAGCCAATAAGAGCCAAAAGCAAACGGATCTCCACATTCTAACAATATATGGATTTTAATGCCACTTTGAACGTCCGGGAATAGAGACCCCTATTTGTAGTTGCCAATTGTGTCTGTGATAATCACAGAAATGTGTGTCCATACCAGGTATATCAAAGGAACATATTAGTTATATGGTCAGTCCACCATAATAATTTCCATACTTATTTATGCGTTCCTCCCGCAGCCAAATCACTAAAGTCAGGCTCAATCATCTCCCATAACTCTATTTTATTGCCTTCCGGGTCCATGATGTGGGCAAAATTGCCATAGGATTCTCTCATCACTTCACCAATAGGCTCAATTCCTTGAGTTTTAAGCTTAGCCAGAAATGCATCCAGATCATCTACCCTGTAGTTTACCATCACTTGTTTTTCGGAAGGGGAAAAGTAGTCAGAATCTTGCTTGAAAGTACTCCATTGTAAATACTCCGGTTTGTCTTGCAGGGCACTTCTGAACTCAAACAAACAACCGTAGGGGTTGGTATTAAAGCCGAGCTTTTCGTTGTACCACGATTTCACTTTGTCAGGGTCTTCGCATTTCATGAAAATGCCGCCTACGCCCAAAATTCTTCCTTTGTCGCTCATTATTCGCCCAATAAATGAATCAAAAACGCATATTCCATGGCGGTTTCTTTGTAAGCTTCATATCTGCCGGAAGCCCCTCCATGACCAGTACTCATGTTACAATCCATGATGAGGATGTTGTCATCGGTTTTCATGTCCCTTAATTTGGCAATCCACTTGGCTGGTTCCCAATATTGAACTTGAGAGTCCCAATAGCCAGTTGTGATAAGAAGGTTAGGGTAGTCCTGTGCTTTAACCTGATCGTAAGGCGAGTAAGACAGCATGTAATCGTAATATTCTTTGTCTTTAGGATTTCCCCATTCATCAAATTCACCAGTAGTTAACGGAATGGACTCATCCAACATAGTGGAAACAACATCCACAAAAGGCACCGCTGCGATCACACCTTTGAAGTTCTGTGGTTTTAAATTGATCACTGTTCCCATCAATAGTCCGCCTGCACTGCCTCCCATTGCGAAAAGCTTATCTGGGTTTGTGTACTCGTTTTCAATCAAAAAGTCTGAAGCTGCAATGAAATCAGTGAATGAGTTCATTTTTTTGAGCTTTTTGCCGTCTTCATACCATTGTCTTCCCAGGTATTCGCTTCCTCTGATGTGTGCAATGGCGTAGATAAAACCTCTGTCAATTAAACTCAACCTTGGAATACTAAATCTGTCTGGAATTGTGACACCATATGAGCCATATCCGTAAAGCAAAGTTGGGTTGGAACCATCTCTTTTTAAGCCTTTTTTGTAGACAAGTGATACAGGAATTTTTGTGCCATCTTTGGCTTCTGCCCATACCCGTTCCGTCTCGTAATCATCAGGGTTGTAACCTCCAACAATTTCCTTTCTTTTTAGCAAGGTTTGTCCCCCCGTCTTCATGTCATAGTCATAGGTAGTTGCCGGGACCTTCAGAGAAGAATACCCGTATCGCAAGACGTGAGAATCATATTCCATATTAACAGAAATACCTGCTGAGTAGGTCTCTTCCGCAAAGGCAATTTGTTTGTCTGTTGAAAGGTCATGACTCAAAATTCTCAATTTATTCAAGCCATTTTCTCTTTCATGGAGCACCAAAAAATCTTTAAAAACTTCCATTTCAACTAATCGAGTATCCGGTCTGTGAGCCAATACTTCTTCCCAATTTTCTTTAGATGGTGCATCAACTGAGGTCTTCATTAATTTGAAGTTCTGTGCGTTGTCATCATTTGATAAAATATAGAACTCACCGGTTTTCAGATGAGACACTGAATAAAGCAGATCTCGTTGTCTTTCCTGAATCACTTTAAATTCTCCTTCTGGTGCATTTGCAGATACAAATCTGTGCTCTGTTGACACTGTGCTGTAAGAATCAATAAAAATAAATTCTTCCGATTTTGACTTGGAAATTTCACAATAGAATGTTTCATCAGTCTCTTCGAATATTAAGATATCTTCAGATTGAGGTGTGCCTAGTTTGTGACGCCAGATTTTGTTTTCTCTAAGAGTAGTAGGGTCTTTGGTTACATAAAAAATAGTTTGATTGTCGTTGGCCCAAACAATATCGCCTCCCGTATTTTCAATTGTTTCATCATAGGATTGATCACCAGATAAAGTTTTGAAAACGATATTATACTGACGTCTGCTGACATCATCATAGGAGTAAGCCAAAATTTCATTGTTCGGACTGATTTCAGTGTCTGCCACATCATAATAGTCGTGCCCTTCTGCCAATTCATTCACATCAAGGATAATTTCCTCAGGTGCTTTTTCTATATATAAACCGCTGTTTGATGTATCCTCTTTTCTGCAAATAATTTCATACTCTTTGCCTTTCTCGAACCGTTCGTAGTGAAAATAACCATTGTCGAGATAGGGGAGGCTTGAATCGTCTTCTTTGATACGCCCTTTTATCTCATTGAAAATCGCAGATTGGAGTCCTTTAGTTGGATTCATAACCGAATCTTTATAAGCATTCTCAGCATTGAGATAGTCTAGCACATGTTGAGTTTGTTCATCAGGATTGTCTGCTTCTTTTTGGTCATCATTTAAACGCATCCAGAAATAATCATCTGTTCTAGTGTGTCCGTGAGTAGTGATGTCAAATGGCACTTTGCCAGCTATAGGTGTGCCATTTTTCATGGTCAATTGTGGTATGGTTTGATCGCTTCCCATCTTATCTTCAGTTTTTTGATCTTTTGTATCGTTGCTTGTGTCGTCTTCTGTCTTATCGGAACAGGATAAGATGCATGCAGACACACCAATGAGTAGTAGGTGTTTAGTCATGACTTACTTTTTTAAGTTCTTTCAATGGTTCGTAGTTTTGAGTTTTGAAGTATTGAAGCAGTTTTAGCCAATCTTTGTCAATGAAGTTATTGATGGCCAGAACAGTCTGATTCACCCTGTTTTCCGCATTCTTTTTTGCTTGCATAGCGTTGGGGCCGGGCACGCCCTCTGAATCTGATATGTAACTGTAAGCGCTGTATAGCATATTGTTAAGTCTTTCGGTTACATGATCATAGCCTTCAAAAGAAGCTGGAAGTACGTATAAATTCTTTAAACTATCAATTTTCGTTGCGACGGGCTTAATTTCCTCTTTAAGTGCTTTTTGGGCAGAATCGGGCATGAGAGCAGCCATGGTTTTCATCCTTTTAAGGTTTTTCTCTGCCTGGATGAGTTGATCGAAGGCTTCTTTGGCTTTAGTGATACTCGTTTGGAACTCATCCAAAATGGCATGCCTACTTTTTGCCGCATTAAAATTGAAGTTGATTCGTGGGTCAGGTTTTAAGGTAACCATCGCGGTATCGCTCAGATCACCAATCGTTGCCGTAACCGTGTATTTGCCTGGTAAGGTCTGTCTGCCGTATGGAGGATCTTCATCTTTTTTAATGTCTCTTGTACTGGGAAAGTGGATGCCATTTTGCTCTCCAAACCATCTGAAGTGACGGATGCCGGTATCAGCATTTATTTTGAAGTTGCGAACGGTGTCTCCATTAATATTAAAGATGGCAACACTAATCTTGTCCCATTTAAGGTCTTGTTTTGTAGAGTCTTGTTTCGCTGCTTTTTTGGCTTCCTTTAGCCATTTGGGGTTGAGGTAATACGAAAATTTAGAAGTACTGCTTCCTCCATTGGCACTGTAGGTCGCATCTGCTCCAAACCTGGCACCTGGACTTCTTTTATAACTGACCTGATAGGCATCTTGAGAATCGAATAATTTGAATGGCTCATCCAGAAAATTGCTATTTCGCGCCAGTTCCCTCAAAGGATTGATGTCATCTAGAATATAGGCGGCTCTCCCAAATGTACCGATTATAAGGTCTGGTTCTCTGGGGTGAATTTTAAGATCAACTGTAGGTACGCTGGGGTAATTTTTAGTCCATTTTTGCCAATTATCTCCTTTGTCAGTTGAGAAGTATAAACCATATTCTGTTCCTAAGAATAACAAGTTTTCTTCCTGATGATCTTGCTCAATGCTGTGACAATGACCTAACACTTCATCCGAAATTAAATTTTCATAAGCTTTTCCATAGGCACTTAATTTAAAGGCGTAGGGATTCCAGTTATTTCTTCTATAGTCATTTACAATCACAAAGGCTTCATCCTCTTTGTGTTTCGATGGTGTTATTTGTGGAATCCAGGCGCCATTGGGTGCATCTTTCTTAAACATTTTACTGATAAGTGTCCAGTTGCTTCCCTTGTCTCTGGTAACCCATAGATTACCATCATCC
>JAUILH010000166.1 GCA_030433115.1 Bacteroidia bacterium
TTTCCACTTTCTCAAAAGCCTCCACGCGAGAGCCTTCTCTTTTCTGATAGGGCTTGTTATTCAGTATAGTGAGTTGTCTGTGGATGGCTTCGTTGAGTTCCTGCTGCGAGTGGAATACTTCATTCCTTAAGGGAGCATAGATTTTTTGGTATACTGTTTTGACCATGTTTTCTACACTGCCTTTGTCCCGTGGTTTACCAGGTCGGGTGGCTGTCAGGTCTATTTGATAATGGGCAGCCAGTTGTTCACACAGTTCATTAAACTTGGGTTCGTATCGATCCGATCGGGTGACATAGCTTTTTAAGTTATCGCATAGCAATGCTTTGGGAAGATGACCAAAATAAAGCAGGGCTTCATTGAGACCCTGAATGAAGTCTCCAACCTTTTGGCTGGAAAGAGCTATGGCATGAGTATACTGACTATGTGGCAAGGTGCAGATCAATACTTCACACGGATGCACTTCACCTGTGTAAGCGTCAACCCAATGCATTTTCTTTCCCGCAAAATCCACTTGCATAACTTGTCCAGGTGGATGTTCCATGCTTAGGGTAAGGTCTCTGCGACCTATTTCCCTCTTGAGTCGATCACAAAATTGACTGTAGCTATATCCCTCAGGTTGAGCCGTTTTGTACTCTTGCCACAACAATTGGCGGGTCACTCCGACTTTCCCCAGATCATTAATCCAGTCTCGAACTTTATCCTCAAAGTATTGCTCTCTTTCTCGGGTAATTCGCCGATCATACATAATTTTCTCACACTCATCATCGGATAGTGTCAGAACTTGCTCGAGCTTCTTTCCCGACGCCCTGGCGCGATTCAAATAGGACTTGACTGTGTTCTTCGATACCTGTAATCGCCTGGCTGTGGCCTTGACCGACTTTGTGGCCAAATAAACTTTAATAATTGTCTTGACTTGATCCATACGTTTTAGTTTCCCCATGTGCAGTCATTTGTTTCTTCTGCAACATGGCTAAACCGTATGTTATCCACTTAAATCAGGGGGGTCAAACCTCCGGAATGTTACCAACATTCTCTCTCAAAACAGGGGGGTCAAACCTCCGGAACAGGGGGGTCAGTTCAAATCGGAATAGGGGGGTCAGTATCGCCGGAATATCCACCTGGTCTTGTCAGCTTGCAATCGTCTATATCTGGATACATTGAACCAGCCTGAAAAAGTCCAACAGTGTATAATCGGAATTACGGCGGATTCGACTACATCTGAAGCCACTCGGAAGTTCAAAAGTCAGTGTCAAACCGAATAATAACGCATATAAACACGTAACTGACGGTTAACTAACCGTTGAGTTCCATTCATACCATTGGCACAATCGAACTTTATGCTTACCTTGACGATACTAATGCATGGCGTTAATGATCAAAGGATTTGAATCTAAAGGAACCGAGGCTATTTGGAATGGAAGCTATGCCAAATCTCTTCCATCCCATATTCAACAGGTTGCATGACGTAAATTGAGAATGATCAACAACGCTCAGGATTTGAACGATTTGAAGGTCCCTCTGGCGAATCGTCTTGATAAGATGAAGGGTAACCTAAACGGTTACCACAGCATCCAAATCAATGCCCTATGGAGAGTAATCTTCCAATGGCGCGGTAATGATGCATTTGATGTAGAAATTGTTGATTATCATGGCTAAATTATTGAACATACACCCTGGCGAAGTCTTACTCGAGGAGTTCCTTATACCAATGGAGATCTCAGCCTATGGATTATCGAAAGACATTGGCATTCCCCAATTAAGGACTATCCAGATCATTAAGGGCAAGCGTCGGATCACCGCGGACACAGCGCTCAGATTAAGTCGCTACTTTGGGACTACAGCGAAGTTCTGGCTTGGACTACAAAACGACTTTGATCTAGAAGCAGAGGAGGAACGTTTAGGGGAAGAATTGAATTCAATTCCGCTAACGAACTAAACGGAACTCAACCCAGGCTAGGACGTTACCTGCCCTGGGCGGTCACCGCCTGGCCAACTACGTTGTAGCAAATAAAAGATAATCATGAACTTCGAACAGATTAAGGAACGAACAAGACCAATAGTCAACAAAGTGTCTCCTGTATCGGAGGGGTCATTAGATCTGATAAGTGACTTGATAGTAGTTGAGGTTTATGAAAAAGGAGATGTGTTTATTGATAGAGGGAAAAAAAATAACAAGGAATACTTTGTGTACGAAGGCGTTTGCCGGAGCTTTTTGCTAAGCCCGGAAGGTGAGGAAGTAACAATATCTTATTTTCTTGAAGGCGGTGTACTCTCTCCGAACAAAACGAGAACAGCTAACCAAATATCTCACCTCAACTTTCAAGCGCTTACAAAGGTAACCGTAGCCAGTTTAAACGCTGATAAGTTTGAGCAGCTGATGATAAATCACATTGACATACGCGAGTTTGGAAATATGGTTTTACAATATGAACTCCTTGCAAAAGTTGAAAAAGAAATTGCTCTCGCCTCGTTGAACGGGAGAGAAAGGCTCATTCTTTTTAGAGAAAAATATCACTTTCTGGAAAATCTAATCTCACATGTTGACATTGCCTCCTATCTGGGAATTACAAATATTTCCCTAAGTAGGCTTCGTAGGGAACTCAGGTAGTAATATTTCATCCTTTAACAAATGTTAATGGATACTAAATCAACATCATCAATCTTTGTAGTGAACATAACAACAAAGAAAGATGAAAGATCTATCAAGTACCCACACACAAGGATCCTATGTAGATAAAATTAATCCACTTTGGTATCTCACAATGGGACTAGTTACCATGGCCTTTACTCACATGACCTTTAGTATTGAAGTCATGGCTTGGGTTTCAAGTGTTCCATTTTTAATATATCTAAGTCTCACACAAGGCTGGAAGTCAAGGTTAACCTTTTTTCTCGCATTAGTTTTGGCCTGGTCCTTGGTTGTAACCAAGATTATTAGCGATCCAATTCCACTGGTGCTGGTCTTTCTCTACTCGATCCCAATAAGTTTGTTTCACTTGCCGGGATACTTGATCTGGAGCAAATTTAGAAATCAGAAATTTGCGCTGTTTTTATTTCCTGTTATCATGATCATTATGGAATGGATTCAATACACCTTTACACCTCTTGCAAGTTGGGGAGTAGCTGCATATACCATGCACGATAATGTATCACTTATTCAAACAGTATCCTTGTTTGGGTTGGCTGGACTAAGCTTTTTGATTTATTGGGTTAATGTCTCAATTGCTCATATCATAATCAAAAGAAAAATCTCTATTTCAACATTTCAGCTCCCGTTAATTATGCTGTTTCTTTTAATTGCTTTTGGATCCATCCGTTACGACATAAGCAAAGGCAATGGTATCGACAGTGTAACTGTTGCCGCAGTTGGAACAGACTCGAAAGCAAGTGGTTTGCCATTGCCATCTAAGGAAAGTACAGAACATACTAGAACGGCATTATTTAAACGAACCAAAACTGCAGCAGACGGTGGCGCTAAAATAATAGCATGGAACGAAGCCGCCATATTTATAATGCCTGAAGATGAGAATGAATGGATTGACTCAATCAAGGAACTAGCCCTTCAACTCAATATCACTTTGGTAGCTTCTTATGTAACACCTATTTCACAATCTCCCTTGAGGTATGAGAACAAGTACCAGTTTATCGATTCGTCAGGAAACATTACGCATACATACCTCAAGCATCAACCCGTACCAGGAGAACCAGCTGTCCAGGGAAAGTCACCTTTAAAAGTTGCTGATATAAAAGGAACAAAAGTCGCAGCCGCAATTTGCTATGATTATGATTTTCCGTATCTGGCAAAAGGGTATGGTGAATTAGGAGCAGATATGGTTATTCTTCCGTCAAGTGACTGGAGAGGCATCGACCCTGTTCATACAGAAATGGCAGCCTTTAGAGCTATTGAGCAAGGTCACTCGGTTCTTCGTTCAACGCGTTTTGGGCTCTCTGCAGCAATTACACCATACGGTGAAATGGTTTCACAAATGAGCAGTTTTGACGGTAATGATAAAATCATGTATTCAGAACTACCTACAAAAGGTGTCAGTACATTATACTCAGTTATTCAAGATAGCTTCGTCTACCTGTGTATTGGATTCTTACTGTCGTTCATGGCTATTGCGTCTCGATCAAAAAATAGATCAAAACCTATTTAAGAAGATGATTGATTTAAATAGAAGTTTGTTAGTCTTACTTGCTACAACAAAACCTAAACTGTATTGAGACCCTGTTGAGCCGGACCGTTGTGCCATATGGGGCCACTCCCAAAAAAGCAAAGACAGTGACGTTCTAAAAGTCAAGTTACAAACCAAATACCATGAAGAAATATCCACCACGAAAGGTGAATGCTTTGTGGTCCGGGGTACGCTCCGAGCCGTCCTGATCCTGGGAATGGGCAGGTTGTTTGCCAAAACGCGAACCGGCGAAGCCCGGGGCTCTACGCGGACTTTGCTATGGGCTGAATTTCTGCAAACGATCGGCAAATTCGTACAGCGCAAGGAATCGTACTTCGCCAGCACACTCTGGGAATCGCCTGTTTTTTGCAGAGGGACTTTGGCTGCCACAGCGAACGCTTTCCCAAAACGCTCGCTCTCGGCCAACGCTTTCCCGGCCCGCCACCTGCCTGGATGCCGTCGACCGGCCCCTACCTAGCATAACAATGCAGATGACAGCATCTCCTGTAAAGGTTGGTTCCAACTCTCGGCGAATCTGTATATCTTGCTGGTAAATGGACCCTGGTTGGGCGAATGTTTGCGGGAGACGCTGCATCTACTAGACTCGTTGGTGTTCATGAAAAAAAAACTACAGCATAGAAGGAAAAGCATACGAATAAAAATATTAACACATAAAAGAGACTATCATGAAAAATTCGCTCAGTGTACTAATGGCCCTACTTTTAACAGTTGCCGGCTATGTGTCTCAATCAAACGCTTGTACAAGAGTTGTCTATAAAGGACCAAATAATACCGTTTTAACAGGTAGAACAATGGATTTTTCAATTGAAATCCCAGCTAACCAATGGATTTTTCCGAGAGGTATGGCACGTAATGGCGAGGTCGGAGATAATTGCATAGAATGGATTTCTAAATATGGAAGTGTTGCGGTAAGCTCTTGGGACATTTCCACCCCAGATGGAATGAATGAAAAAGGATTGGTAGCCAATATGCTTTGGCTAGTGGAATCCGAATACCCACAATTCAATATGGACGGTGATAAGAAAGGTTTGGCCATTTCGCTTTGGGCACAATACGTCCTTGATAATTTTGCAACAGTTGCAGAAGCGGTAGAAGCTTTAGAGAAGGAAGAGTTCACCATTGTATCAGATTTCATACCAGGAACCGATAAGTTCACAACGGTTCATTTGTCAATTTCAGATGCCACAGGAGACAACGCCATCTTCGAATACATCGATAGCAAACTGGTGATACATCACGACCCAAGCTATACAGTGATGACAAATGACCCGCCTTTTGACCAGCAATTGGCGATTACAAAGTATTGGGAAAACATTCCAGGTAAAACCTTTTTACCTGGTTCTGTTACTGCCGCAGACCGCTTTGTAAGAGCGTCATTTTTTATAGATGCCATTCCGCAGACAGACAACACACGGATTGCTGTGGCTAGTGTTTTTAGCGTAATAAGAAATGTTTCTGTACCCTACGGATTTCAAATTGAGGGTTACCCCAATTTGTCAACAACCCGTTGGCGAGTAGTTGCCGATCAAAAAAACTTGGTCTATTATTTTGAGTCAGCATTGACGCCAAATACTTTTTGGGTGGATTTGAAAAAAATCGACTTCAGTGAAGAAGCGAGTGTAAAAAAATTAGATCTGTCTAACAACAAGACATATTCAGGTGAAACCTCAAGTGAGTTTAGAGAATCCGAGCCATTCAAGTTCATTGGCATTTGATTCTTGTGAATAAATTAAAAAAGCACGAACCACCATCCTGTATAAGCGTAATTTGGGCTGAACGCCTAAACTTGATCATTTTTACGTCTAATAAACTTTGCGATGGGTAGAGAGTCAATTGCTCCGATATCTCGCACTACGCTTATACTTATCGTTACAAACCAAATACCATGAAGAAGTTGCCACCACGAAAGGTGAATGCTTTGTGGTCCGGGGTACGCTCCGAGCCGTCCTGATCCTGGGAATGGGCAGGTTGTTTGCCAAAACGCGAACCGGCGAAGCCCGGGGCTCTACGCGGACTTTGCTCTGGGTTGAATTTCTGCAAACGATCGGCGAATTCGTACAGTCGAAGGGAATCGTACTGCGCTAACACACTCGGGGAATCACCTTTTTTTTTGCACAGGGACTTTGGCTGCCACAGCGAACGCTTTCCCAAAACTCTCGCTCTCAGCCAATGCTTTGCCGGTTCGCCACCTGCCTGGATCCCGTCGACCCCCCTACGTACCAAAACAATGCAGATGACAGCAGACCCTGTAAAGGTTGGTGACAACTCTCGGCGAATCTGTATATCTTGCTGGTGAAAGGATCTTGGTTGGGTGAATGTTGGCGGTAGACGCTGCATCTGCTTGACCCGTGGCATTCATTAGAGTAACAATAGGTAAGATCATTATTAACGAATGAAGTATCTTTTATTAATCAGTCTACTCTTAGCAATGAGTTGCTCTGATAAAACCAGGTCAGAAAGAATATCGATAGCATCAGAAAGTCAAGGAAGTTTGATTGCAATTCTAGATACTATCTGGAAAGCTGAACAGGGACCAATTAGATTAAGAGATTCACTGATGAAAATATATAGTGCTGAATCTGAAATAGTTAATGAACAACAAGCAATGTATGAGAAGAACCATATTATCAATGAAAGAAAGGTAAAGAACATTCTAGATAAATATGGATGGCCTACGAAGGAAATGGCAGGTGAACAAGGTAATTGGACGATATGCAATGTTATACAACATTCAGATAATGCGGTTCGAATACATTATCTTCCGATGATGAGACAAGCCGTAAAAGAGAAAAAGTTAGAGCCTCGATTTTTAGTTAGAGCAGAAGACAGAATAGCAACTGAAAGAGGAGATTTACAAATATATGGTGGACAAATGAAGTACTACCCTGAATCCAAGAGCTTTAACCTGTGGCCTGTTTTTGATCCAGAAAATATAGATAGAAGAAGAACCAAAATCGGACTTGATTCAATCCATATATTTCTCAAAGAAAGATTTGATTTTGAATGGGATCTTGATGAGCAAATAAAACGGACGGAAGAGTTTGAAAGGGAACGTAATAAACTAAAATAACGAAATGCCAACAATGGCGATAAGGTGTCTGTTTTGACATTGTAGTTTTGGTGATATTAGATATCAATAAATTGAAACAATAAGATCTAGTGAGAAATAATAACAAATTAGCTAATGGAATTGCAATCGGAATTGGATTTGGAACCGCTGTGGGAATTCTAACTGATAATCTAGGATTATGGCTCGGAGTAGGAATAGCTATTGGGGCCGGAATTGGTACTACACTAAATAAAAAAGATAAATCGGAAGAAAGCGATAAATCCTAATATCTTGAAAAATAACTGTAGCTAGTAATGTGTATAATTCATCGCGGTAAGTTGGCTAATACGATGATTATTTTCTGCAATTTAGTATATCGTAGAGAAAAGTCGGGGCTCAGCCGCTCGCCTTTCTTTCCAATGGAATTTATGGCGCAGACGGCTCATCCGAACACAAAAGCGATAGGCTGAAATTCCGCAACAATTCATACACAGTACCTATAGACTGTGCAATAACCCCATGATAAGTAATTTTAGCGCCTAATATTTCGTATTTTAAACAAACTTAATACGATATACGATAGATCATTTATATGGTGTAGATCGAAGTCAAATGATAATGACATCGCTGGATCAAATGGTGCACCCGTAATCGTTTGCCAGAATAATAGATGTGTTTGTAGAGGCCAATGATCAAAAGAAGGCAGATCGAATGCCTATTGCGAGTTGGGAGAAGAATTGATTCAGTGATACCCAGGACCTGGCAAACATGGTAAGCCGTACAGCACCGGAGTGTGCAGTTTGCAGCAGCAAGATCAAAGTGTACCTCGGGTAGCTACACTTTCGTTTTTCTTCCGTAGATTAGACCGCCGAGAATACATACCTGATCCTGGTAATCAGAGAGCGTCTTCCACCATTCTCAGTAGGTAACGTATTTGATGAGTGAGCACAAACCCGGATGTTATGCGTAATAGGCAAAAAACACTGATATCTTTTTTATTGTCATCCCTGGTGCCACTTCTTCTGTGGTGCCAGCAAAGTATTGATGTAAGCAACCTTTCAAAGATGCGTCTGGAGATGATCCCGGCTGGGGGCCTTATGTGGGAGGGTATATCTACACAGAATACCAACTGGAATAAGATAACCGAAA
>JAUILH010000167.1 GCA_030433115.1 Bacteroidia bacterium
ACGTCTCTGAACCGAAATATGCTTTAATCTTTCCCAAGTAAACTGCTTAATCGCCGTCTGCATCCGCATAGGTGATGCTTAATCCAATCGCTGATTTTAAGTCATTTTTGAGCAGAACTACCAAGGTTTGCATGTCGTTCCAAACAGCCAGGGCAGTAGATTGGTGATTCACTACAAAATCTGACAAGGGATCGTTGAGGCTTGTAGAGATACTCGAATAGCTGGTTTGCAACTGAGTATTGATGTCGTTAGATAAAAAGCCATTTGGTCCGTTTGTTTCCAAGTAGTCTAAATACTCTTTGAATCCTTCTCCATCGCCTGAAGTCCCAATTCCATTGTATAAGTTATTTAAAGCAGAAGTGGCCTCAAGCAACATCTCCTTAGACAAATTACCTTGATAATAACACTCCACTTTTTCAGGTAACGGCGTTTGAGAAAAAGACAATGCGCCTGCCGGAATGCCAAGTTTCCCGCTTCTCACAAACTGCTCATAATGCATCATAAAAGCGTTGAACAACAAATTACAAGACCCTCCGATATCCAAGCCAGTGTTTGTTTTAAAGGTGGCTGCATAGTTTCCATTATTTGTATCCCAGTCGTTGTAAACCAAAGTAGCTTTCTGCTCCATATCGGCGATCAAATCTTTCAAATATGTCATGCGATTGCTTGCATTCACTTCCGTGGTGTATTGGTCTACGATCTCAGCATCAGTTGTACCTAGGCCATGCAGCAGATAATCCATTGCCTGAAAGCCTTTCGCATCCAAATTATTGGCCGTACTCAAATCATAAGACGCCGATTGAATGTTCGAATTTATTTGTGTGGTGTCTGCAGGATACACATTGACATTGGCTCTTAATAAATGTGTTTCTGCAGGACCAAATTCGTAATACCCAGCATGTTGCCATGATATTAAGGCTTCATGCCATTGTATTCTTAAATCCTGAAGTGTGGTTGTATTTGGACTTGCTTCAAAAGTATTGACAGCAGTTTGTAAATCATTTACATGATTCTTAAAATCTTGATAGGCAGGTAAAATGATGTTGTCTGCGATATTGATGAGCATTGGGCCTCTGTCAAAACTACTGGGGTCTTTGCCATACAAACAAGACCCATTGTCTTTTTTTGCCTTAGGATCAAAGTTAGTTGCCTCCGGATCGGTGCAGCCTTTCCTGCACTGAACAAACAACAAAACCATACAAACTCCTAATAATATCCCAATAGATTTCATAGTGTCATTTTCTAGCCTACAAATGTCTATTTAGAATCATTCTAAATCAATACCACAAAAGGGGTATTTTGACCAAAAAAACGCGAATAATAGTGCCCTAATATCGAAAAGTAAGTTGGAACCAATGGAGTCGAACAGATACACTATTTTCACCATATGAAATATTGTTTGGCTGTTTTTTTGATGATGACTTTATGCCAATCCAGGTCACAATGCGAGTCTTTTATTCCAATTGACACTGTGTACATTGGTGATGGGGAAAAATATCAATCGCCGGCAGACTATTTTAAAGATCCCCGATCGAACGTCATGGTTTATTTAAAAGAAGGCATTTATTATACTGGAGAATGGCTGATGATTGACGGCGATCATATCATACTTGAAGGATTGGGAGATGCACATATATATTGCACTGAATTGCATGAAAACGTCATGTGGGTAAGTGCCAACCATGTTTGGATTAAGCATTTGACCATGAAACATTTTGAACCAGGAAGCATATATGGTCAAAACTGCTCTGGCAGGGTGTTAGGGTTTGACAATGCCAGTAATATTACGGTTGAAGATTGTGACTTAAATGGTTGTGGCCTGGCTGGACTCCATGACAATTTAGGAAACTCTAAGATCTTCATCAAAGACAATCATATTCACAACAACTCAGTTGGTGCATACACAGATATTGAGGGCAATGTATGGCAAGAAGAGATTGATGATCATCCTGTCTTTAGCTTTGAAAATAATTTGATTGAAAACAACGGTCCTCAGAGGCTGTATGAATTTGACACGCTGAACACTGAAATGATGGATGAGACGCAACTTGAAATCTATATGCGTACCATTTCTGAATGGCTTCATAACTCCTTCGGAACGTGCGGTCGGATCATGGAGATGGAAATCGAGTCGCAAGACTTCCGCTTTGAAGACATGGAATTTGTCATACAGGTGAATGATCTGGGTGAAGTCACATTTCTCTATTTCACTGAAGCGGCTTTTGCCAGTCCCAAAAATGAGGTTATGGAGGAATTGGCGAACTGTATTAAAGAATCCGTTGAAGTAGATTGGTATTTCTCAGAGCCCTTATTCGGACGCTTCATTAGATACCGTTACACAGACTACTAATTACAACTCTTTTATCCCCATATTCCACAAAATAAAGGCATAGGCGTCTGCAGATTGATCAATGATTTTATCAACTGGTGTACCTGCTCCGTGACCTGCATTTGTTTCAATTCTGATTAAAGTAGGATTGGTACCACTTTGTTTCGCTTGGAGTTCGGCGGCAAACTTAAACGAATGAGCCGGCACTACCCTGTCGTCGTGATCGCCTGTAGTAACCATGGTAGCTGGATACTCTACTCCTTCTTTCACATTATGAACCGGAGAATAGCCCTTCAAATACTCAAACATCTCTTTGGAATCTTCAGATGTTCCATAATCGTAAGCCCATCCAGCACCAGCAGTGAAAGTATGGTATCGTAACATGTCCAACACACCTACTGCCGGAATCGCCACACGCATTAAATCTGGTCTTTGAGTCATTACAGCGCCGACCAACAAACCTCCATTAGATCCTCCGCGAATAGCCAGGTAGTCTGATGACGTATAGTTTTCACTTATTAAATACTCGCCAGCGGCAATGAAATCGTTAAATACGTTTTGTTTTTTCATTTTGATACCGGCATCATGCCACTCACGACCATATTCTCCACCTCCCCTTAGGTTGGCAACCGCATAAATTCCACCATTTTCCATCCATACGGCATTGCTTACACTAAAATAGGGCTGTAAACTCACGTTAAAACCTCCATAGCCGTATAAAATAGTAGGATTGGTACCATCCAACTTCAATCCCTTTTTGTGCGTAATGATCATAGGAATTTTTGTGCCATCTTTTGATGTATAAAACACTTGCTTAGATTCAAACTGGTCAGAATCAAAATCAATTTTTGGTGACCAATAGTTATTGGACTCTCCCGTTTCAGGATTAAAGGTGTAAATACTGCCTGGTGTCTTATAATTCGTGAAAGAATAATAAATGGTTTCAGCCTCTTTCTTACTACCAAAACCGGACGCTGTTCCAATACCGGGCAACTCAATTTCTCTAACCAATTCTCCCTGATAGTTGTATTGCTTTACCTGAGAAATGGCGTCAACCATATAACTTGTAAAAATATATCCCGAACCAGTTGATGGTGACAGAACATACTCAGTTTCAGGAATAAAATCTTCCCAGTTTTCCATGTCAGGTGTGCTGGCATCCACAGTAACTATTCTCTTGTTAGGTGCATCCAGGTTAGTGACAATGTACAATTGACTCTCATCGTTATCCAACACATAAGAATCATGATCAAAACCTGTAATAATAGGTTTGATCGGATGCTGTCCAATGGCCATTGGCACACTTAAGTCAACCATATAAAGCTCGTTTCCGGAAGTGGACGTGCTCGCACTGATGAATAAGTAATGATCATCCTCTGTTACCTCTCCCCCAACATAACGTCTTTTTTCATTGGCTTTGGCGCCAAAAAGGACAACGTCATTAGACTGCGGTGTTTTGAGCTTATGGTAATATAATTTGTGTTGATCAGTTTTAGCAGACAATTCACTTCCTTCTGGCTTATCATAACTTGAATAGAAGAAACCATCATCTCCAAGCCAAGAGATTCCACTGAACTTGATATCAACCAGCGTGTCTTCTAATTGTTCTTTGGTCTCTGCATCAATCACAATGACCTTTCTCCAATCGCTCCCGCCTTCAGAAATGGCATAAGCAGCCAATTTACCCGATTTAGAAAAACTCACTTGCCCTAAAGAAGTTGTACCATCATCAGAAAAGGTATTGGGATCTAAAAATACTTCTTCATTGCCATCAGCGTCCGTTCTGTATAGTACATATTGATTTTGAAGTCCATCATTTTTAGAGTAATACGTATAATCTCCTCTCTTAAAGGGCGCACCAATCTTCTCATAGTTCCAAAGCTCCGTCAATCTGGATTCTAGCTGCTCTCTAAAAGGAATTTTATTGAGGTAAGCAAAGGTCAGTTCATTTTGTCTCTTCACCCAGTCAGCTGTCTCATCAGACATATCGTCCTCCAACCATCTGTATGGATCTTTCACCTCAGTACCAAAATAGGTATCTACAACATATCCCTGCTTTGTCTCTGGGTATTCTAGTTTTTCCATGACCGCTTCAACTTTGGGTTCATCACCTTCTTTATTATCAGATTTTTCTTCACTCTCAGATTTATCAGAACAACCAACCAGGCTAATTGCAATTGCAGGAACTAAAAAATATTTCATGCGACTAAATTATGGTATTCCAACTTTAACTGTTGCTTTTTTTGATGAACGGTTCAGACTTTTTCAACCATTAATTTCTGACAGACTATTACACTGAGTGTTTCTTCTCGCCCATCTGCAAATAACAAAGTCATTGAACCATCAAACGCTTCTTTAGATTTCACTTTCATCTTTTGCCCTAATTTAATCTCCTTGGTGTTTAAAAATTGAAGAAATTCCAAAGATGAATGTGTAACAGCCACCAATTTTAATGCCTCATTAACCTCACAATCACTCAACAAATCGTACTCGGGCAAAACAATATTCCCATCCGCGTCAGGAATTGGAGAACCATGCGGATCTATGTTCGGAAATTCAAGAATCTCGTCCATTTTATTAAAGAAAGCCGGCGATTTAATGTGCTCCATTTGCTCTGCAATTTCATGAACTTCCTCCCAACCGAACCCCATTTTTTGAACCAAGAACATTTCGGTAAGTCGGTGCTTTCTAATAATCAAAGCGGCCGCTTTTTTGCCTTTGTCGGTTAATTGCAATGGTTTGTATTTCTCATAAACCACCATACCATCCTTAGCCAGTTTTTTAACCATGCTGTTGGCTGTGGGCTTACTGACCTTAAGATGCGTGCTCAGATCGGAGACATTCACGTCTCCGGATTCATCTGCCAATTTGTACAGAGCCTTTAGATAATTTTCTACAGTTTGTGATGCCATGAGTCTGCCTCCGGACAAATATAAATTTAATATCTATGAAATTCCATTGTTAGATTCGTCTAACTTTTTATATTTGTATTGTCTAATTTTAAATTTTGAACCATATAAGTCTCATAATATTAGTATTTCTAGTCACCATAAATGTGGCTATTGGACAATCCGGACAAGTATCCGGACAGCTCCAAAACAAAGGAAATGCGGTATCCTTTGCCACCATTCAACTCGCTCAAAATAATGCATTCACGAGGAGTCAGGTTCAAGGACATTTTAAGTTTGAAGGTGTCAAAGCTGGTTTGGATACCCTGAAAATTAGTTTAATCGGTTTTCAACCATTAAGTATTCCGATTGAAATCACTCACTCCGGATTAGACCTGGGGGTAATTTCAATGACTGAGAGTGATGATAACCTTGGTCCACTCACGATTTCAGGGACCATGCGCCCAATTTCTAAATTGGATTCACCAGTCCCTGTTGAAGTGTATTCCAAGGACTTTTTCAAAGCCAACCCCACGCCTTCTCTATTCGAATCGCTTCAGAACATTAATGGGGTGAGGCCTCAATTAAATTGTAATGTTTGTAACACCGGGGACATTCATATCAATGGACTTGAAGGGCCCTATACTATGGTACTCATTGATGGCATGCCGATTGTGAGCGGACTATCTACCGTTTACGGACTTAATGGCATTCCACAATCTTTGATTGAACGCGTTGAGATTGTAAAAGGTCCTGCGTCTACCTTGTATGGATCTGAAGCCGTTGGAGGCATCATCAATGTCATCACCAAAAGTGCTAAGAATGCGCCCGCTTTGTCCGTTGATTTAATGGGCAGCACATGGGCCGAATTCAATCACGACTTAGGCTTAAAATTCAATGCTGGAAAAGCATCTGACGTTTTGCTAGGTGTTAACTATTTCAAATATGATCTTCCTTTAGATAAAAATGGAGATGGATTTACAGACATCACGCTTCAAGATCGGCTTTCACTGTTTAACAAATGGCAGTTTAATAGAAAAGATGGTAAACTCTTATCCATTGCTGGAAGATACGTATATGAAGATCGTTGGGGAGGCGAAATGAACTGGACACCTGAATATCGCGGCGGTGAAGAAGTATACGGCGAAAGCATCTACACCAGTCGTTGGGAAGCCTACGGAAACTATGAAGTTCATGGTTTGACAGGGGTAAACCTGCAGTTCAGTGCCAATGGTCACCAACAAAACTCGGTCTACGGTTCAATGAGCTATATAGCCAATCAGACCATTGGTTTTGGGCAATTAACTTGGTCGGAGACCATTAACGATAAGCACGAAATTTTGACTGGAGCCAGCTTAAGGTATACCAGGTATGATGACAATACTGTCGCTACAGAAATTGTGGATTCTCTAGGTTTCAGTGTCAACAACCCGAATGGTACCTTATTACCGGGTGTTTTTGTTCAGGATCATATTCGATTCAATCTTCAGAATCAATTGCTAGTTGGTCTTCGATATGATTACAACAGTTTTCATGGTCCAATTTGGTCACCCAGGATTAATTACAAATGGAACAACCCGTCAAAAACAACAATTTTCAGAGTTAGTGCAGGCAATGGTTACCGTGTAGCAAATGTGTTCACTGAAGACCATGCAGCTCTTACAGGAGCGCGTTCCGTTGTGTTTGCAGATCAGCTGGCACCAGAGACCAGTTGGAATGGAAACGTGAACTTAGTGAAGAAGTGGTTTATTGGGAAAAAGCATTATTTGGGATTAGACCTCACTGCTTTTTACACGCATTTCAATAACCGAATTATTGCCGACTACGACACCGACCCGAACAAAATTATTTACGACAATCTGGATGGGTTTGCCGTTTCAAAAGGCATCACAACGAATTTGGATCTAGCTTTGGATAACGGCTTGAAAATAACTGCCGGGGCAACTATCATGGAGGTTTTTTCTGAAGAACAAGGTCAACGACAACAACAAATTCTAACCGAGCGGGTTTCTGGTGTATGGGGAATCTCTTATCATTTCAACAAGTTAGGACTCAACATGGATTATACGGGTAATCTTTATGGTCCTATGAGGTTACCAATATTAGGGCCACTCGACCCCAGACCAGAGTACTCTCCTTGGTGGAGTATTCAGAACATTAAGTTGAGTAAAAATCTGGGCACTCAATGGACCATTTACTTGGGCATAAAGAACCTCTTAAATTACACACCTCCTGCCAATAGCATTGCACGGGCTTTTGATCCATTTGACAAAGGGGTTACTTTTGATGCAAATGGCAATGTGGTTGCTAGTGCCAACAATCCAAATGCTTTAAGCTTTGATCCAAGTTATGTCTTTGCTCCTAATCAGGGAATAAGGGCATTTTTTGGTGTGAGATTTACGATGAGATGATTTCAGTCAAATCCATATTGTTTTTTGTTTTATTGAGTGGCTCAATATGCTCACATGCTCAAAATATTTCGTGGACGGCTTTTGAAGATTTAAACGATAGTTTATCGGCAGAAGCAAAACCATTGATGATCTATATCCATGCAGATTGGTGCAAATACTGTCTGATGCAGGAACAAACTACTTTCAAAGACAGTGCAATGGTCACTCAATTACAAAACTACTATTGCTTGAAATTAAATTCTGAAGCCCCTAAAGACATTGACTTTTTGGGCAGGACTTTTTCCTCAAAAAAAGTGGGAGACAAACGATTTGAGCACGATCTGGTCAGCTTTTTGGCAGACAATGAATACAATCAAATAGTCTTGCCAACAACCGTGTTTCTCGATGAAAACCTGACTAAAAAGACTATCGTGAAAGGTGTGTTAAAGACTATAAATCAGACTGAAGCAAAAAAATAGCCCATACTTCATTTTGTAAATAAATATGTCTACATTTAGTGTTCATCAAAACTTAAAACTATGATTGGAATTATTCTTTACCTGGTGATTATGGTAGCCTTAATCGCCGGAATGTGGAAAGCATTCGAAAAAGCGGGAGAACCTGGTTGGGCTTGTTTAATCCCTATTTACAATATCATTGTAATGTTCAGAATTGGCGGTAGATCTGACTGGTGGGCCATCTTAATACCGTTTTATAACATCTACGTGTTGTGGATGTTGAGCCAAAGTACCGCTGAGAACTATGG
>JAUILH010000168.1 GCA_030433115.1 Bacteroidia bacterium
GCCAGCAATTATATTTTAAGCATTTGCCAGGATTACCAGGGGCTTATCTGGATAGGTACTGAAAATGGACTCAATAGGTTTGATGGCTATCAGTTCATTCATTTTACAACAAATAGCAAAAACGGCTTTCCATCTTTGTCTGGCAACTATATTCACGACCTGGACATTGACCCTTCAGGCAATATTTGGATTGCCACGAATACTGGACTAGATATATTAAATCCATCTAACTACACAATCAAATCCTACACTCCGCAAGAAGTTTTCAACAACAAAAAAGGCATCAAAACCATTGATGAAATCACCATTACAAAAGAAAGTGGACGTATTTTCATTCATTCCCACCAATTTCAGAGATTTGACCGTTTTTACAATACCGTTGAATTTCATGGACAGGAGTTTAGAGAGCTCTCATTCACCGATGATCAATCGAATCACTATGAATATATTGCGAATGTATTTGAAGACTCTGATAGAACGTTGTGGGCAAGACCTGCCTATTCCAAAACGTTCTATAGCCTTGCAAACGACTATTCAATCATATCGAAATTTGAATTGCCAGACTCTATAAATGGGCATAGCATCATTAATGTTACCTCCCCTAATCAAATACAACTTGATTCATCAGGCCTATTTAAGCGGAATCTGGAGTTCATAAGGAGTCAGGACAAAGACTTAAATCTGGTTGGTACCTTTTGTGATTCTCGCGAGACCTTCATGATGAAAGGCAATCTAAAAAATGGGTTCTCTTGTATTAATGAACACATTGGTCTTGAAGCAAAGCACATGCCCATCAACGACTTTATCGACAAAGATGGAGATCTCTGGCTCATGCTAGATCGTGATATCCTTGTCATGTCCAACAAGCAAATCAACAGAATTCCGCGTAGTTTAATTGACCTTGACAACAATGCTGTGACCTATTTTTTTCAAAGTCGAGATGGGACTGTCTGGATCACAACAAATTTTGGTATTTACAGAGTATTGAAAGAACGTAACCCTTTTAAATTTCACTTAAACACTGCCGAAAATGGAAGAGGTTATGGAAGAAGTATGCGTGGGATTGAAATTGGCGAAAAAAATACCCTCTACGGAAGTGTTGTTCACGATGGTGTCTGGGAAACCAATACATCTACAGGAGAGGAGATGCAAATTCTTAGTGCCAATTTTGACAACGGCATTAAAAACTATAGCATTTTACCTTATGCCATGCATTATAGCGACCAAATACTTTGGATATGCAATTGGTTTGATGAAGGGCTCCTTAAATTCAATACACAAACTAAAGTTCTGAGTCATATCCATTGTGAGGACAATATGGACGGCTTTTCAAGGGCCATGGTTTATGATGAATCAGGGGTTCTTTGGGTAGGCACCGATCATGGATTAAACTTGCTTGATCTTAGCACAGAATCATTGCGCCTATTCAAACCTGCTAAGGGAGCAGAAATCCTAAATAAACAAGACATCTCTGCACTTTTAATCGGACAACACAATCAATTATGGATTGGCTCACGGGAGAATGGTTTGTTTCAGGTCGATGATGACAATCATTTTTCTCTGGTCGCCAATAAATCTTCCGGACTCAGTGACAACACTATTTTATCTCTCTGCGAACATGGAGACTACCTTTGGATAGGTACCATGTCTGGATTGAATCGTTACAATAAACACTCAGGGGCCATAGTAGCGTATAATCAGAATCATGGCTTACCCAATAATCAGATCAATGCCATTATGGAGATGAATGGCTTTATTTGGCTAAGTACGAACAACGGGCTTTGCAGATTCAATATAGAGACCGAAAGCGGCTCTAGCTACTACAAAGAAGATGGCTTGGTTCATCAGGAATTCAACTACAGTTCTCAGAAGAAGCTCAAAAATGGCAACCTCTTATTTGGTGGTATGAATGGGATTGTTGAAATAGAAAAAAAACAGACTCCCAAACCACTGAACAATGAACAGATCATACTCACTGGTTTCAAGAAATCTGTAGGTTCCGATGATCTTCAACTTATCAATTCGGCACGCTTAGTCAAAGACGGGGTTGACCTTTATCACACAGACAAGTCTTTTAGCTTTGAGTTTGCTTTGTTAGACCTGTTTTCATCCAAACATATTAAGTACAAGTATAAACTGGAAGGTTATGACGATGATTGGACACTGATAGGTTCTGAAAACAAAGTAAGATTCAATAAATTGCCTCCGGGAGAATATACTTTCAAAGTAAGAGCACTGGGAAAAGATGGTGTGTGGAGTGATTTCGAGCTCCAAGTACCAATCAGAGTCCATCAAGTATTTTACAAAACATGGTGGTTTATTTCAATGGTTGTCTTAGCGGTTTTGTTGATCTTCTATTTGATCTACCGAATGAGAATCAGACAACTGGAAAAAATGGCCAGGCTGAGAGTGAAAATAGCCAGTGATCTTCATGATGATGTTGGCAGCATGCTAACTCAAATTGCCATGCAAAGTGAACTGGTTGGCGCAAAAATCTATGGTGAAGAAGTGGAAAAAGAGGAAATGTTAAAAATTGCTCGAAACAGTCGCCAGGCAGTAAATACAATGAGTGATGTGGTTTGGTCAATTGATTCAAGGCAGGACAAACTCCAGGACTTACTTGACAGGATGAAAGACTATGCAGGAGATGCGCTGAACAGAGCAAACATTACATTTTCTTTTGAGTTTAAAGGCAATATTAAAGAGAAAAAACATCTCAAAGCTCAGTTTAGACAGAATGTGTATCTGATATTCAAGGAAGCGATTAACAATATTGTGAAACACAGTGATGCGAGCCATGTTGCAATCTCCTTAGAAAATTCCAGACAGTCTTTCGCTATGTCGATTTCAGACAATGGTACCAAGAGCAAGAACGAAGGCCGCCTACCTGGTCAGGGGCACAAAAATATGCATATGAGGGCAAAACAGATTAATGGTAAATTACAAATTGATGACTCTGAAGGCTATTTGATCCGTCTAACAATTAACTAAGTCAGATCAAAACACCAACAACCTCATCTCGCTCATTTCCTCCAAAGTATATCGAATCCCTTCTCGCCCAACACCAGAATCTTTGACTCCGCCATACGGCATGCCGTCTACCCTGAAACCTGGCACGTTATTCATAATAACTCCACCAACCTCCAGTGTGTCATGGGCCAAAGACATGTGTTGAATCGAATTGGTATAGACACCTGCCTGCAAACCATATTTAGATTGGTTTATCATTTGAAGCCCTTGTGAGAAACTGGTACACTTTTCCAAAATTACTACAGGGCCAAAAACTTCTTCCTTGAATACCGTGCTGTCGTGCGATACATTTTCCAACACAGTTGGTTCGTAGATATGTGCGGTTTCATCGAAAACCTGACCTCCGAGCAATAAATTGGCCCCTTCATGAATAGCTTGAGTCACCCAGGAATGGATTCTATCAAGATGCTCACGTGAAATAACCGGACCATTTATTGTTTCCTGATTTGTAGATACACCTGAAACTATACTTTTAGTGGATGTCAAAAGAGCTTCTTTAAAATTGTCATACACGGATTCGTGAACGATGATTCTTTGTGTCGAAATACAAATTTGTCCGGCATATAAAAAAGCACCTTTAGCAATGGTATCCACAATTGAAGCAGCGTCTACTCCTCCATCTATCATTACAGATGCATTCCCTCCAAGTTCTAGAGCACATCTCTTTTTAGGTACCAATGACTTCAATTTCCAACCGACCTGGTCGCTCCCAGTGAATGACAGCATTTTGAAGCGATCGTCTTCTACAAATCTTTGAGCCAAATCATTATCGCACACAACCACGTTAAACGCACCTACCGGCAAGCCAGAATTGTGAATGATCTTAGCTAAAACCAAAGCACTCAATGGTGTTTGAGGTGCCGGTTTCAACACAACAGAACAACCCGCAGCAATGGCAGGTGCAACTTTATGAAGCACAAGGTTTAGAGGAAAGTTGAATGGTGTAATACAAATAATTGGACCTACGGGATAAGGCTTGGTATAAGCGCTTTTATTTTGTCCGGCATCATAATCTACATTAACAGTCTCTCCGGCAAAAACCAAAGCCTCTGACGCAGCCATTTCCACAGTGCGAATACATCTGTTTACTTCAGACTTGGCATATTTAATTGGTTTACCAGCTTCCAGAGTAATTATTTGAACGATTTCATCAAACTTCACGCGAATTTGTTCGGCGATTCTGAGAAGAACCTGAGATCGTTCTTGTGCTGAAGTGGATTTCATTCGATCTGCACCACTAACTACAGAGTCCATTACGTTCTCAAACTCATTTTCGGATAAAAGATCCACTGAAGCCAGGACATCTCCTGTGTTTTTATCAAGCACATCAAGAGCAATATCTGATTGACAATCAACAAACTGCCCATTTACATAACTCTTACACTCAAATAATTCTCGGTTTATTTCCATCTTCCTAAATTAAGTAAGATTGATAAGATGAACCATATTTATGACACAAAAAAACGCCCTTGAATCAGGGCGTTCTTCTTTAAGTCTGTGATCTCTAATGTCTCCCCCACGCTACAACCAGCGCTCTGCCATTCCCGTTAGGAATGGTCTTATAATTGAACGTGATTTTTTTGATTATCCTTTTGTTTCCTGGTAAATCCAAAACCCTTGACTCTGATCCTTTCGGGAACCTTTTATTGATTTTAAAATTATCAACTGTGCCATTGGCATAATGGACTTTTATATTTAATAGGTGAATTGGAGCTTTAAGAACTTTAAACTTTAACGCTTTAAAAGTCCCTTCCTTTATAGTAACAGGAATGACATCATGGTCTCCTTTGATGTTGACCACTTTCTGACCAAGTTTCTCCCACTTGTGCTTTTGAAGTTTGTTTTTTTCAGGAGTAGCAAAAGACATCAATCCCACTGCTAATCCAATAAAGAGGCTAAAAAGAACTGCTTTTTTCATGATCTGTTATTTTTGGTTATGCTTCTTTGACCAGATCAAATGAAAAAGGTTTAATCTGCAGTAATTTTTATGATGTCTTTTCCGGCAGACTTCCATGACATGAAGCCCTCTTCCAGATTGTACACGTTGTTATACCCAAGGGATATCAAGCTATCTGCGGCCTCAGCACTTCTTCCTCCTCCATGACAATACACATATACAGATTTATCTTTAGGAATCTCGCTTTCAACCTTAGATTTAAAGGCATCATCATACCAATCCACCATCACAACATTGCTATCGATGATTCCATTGCTATTCCATTCGTCGCTGGTTCTAACATCCAATACAACAGCATCAGGATCTTCTCCGTACAAAGCAAATTCATCTACTCCTAAATCTCTGTAGCTCAATTGGATCTCTTCCTTTTCAGTGACTTCCTGCTCGTCTGATTCAGCTTGACTGGTGATCTCCTTTTCAGGAGCATTGTCTTCATTTTTATCATCTTTTTCGCCGCCACATGAAAAAAGCATTGGCAAAGCAATCAAAGACATTACAAGGGTTCTTTTATTCATAATATTCAATTTATTATTTAGATGGGATATTTGCCAATACTTCTGTCAGGAAACTCCAAAACTTCTGAACTGACTTGATATTGACTTTTTCATCCGGCGAATGCGGATTTCTTATGGTTGGCCCAAAAGAAATCATGTCTAATCCCGGATACCTTTCGCCTAGAATACCGCATTCGAGTCCTGCATGACAAGCCATGACATTTGGCTCTTCATTAAACATTTCCTGATATTTTGACTTCATTAATTCTAAAATCTCGGAATTAGGATTTGGCGCCCATCCGGGATAGGAGCCTGTATGCTCTACATCTGCTCCCAGAAGATGAAAAGGTCCGCCAACAGTATTTGCAATGTCCATTTTTGAGGATTCTACAGAGCTCCTTTGAAGACTTTGTGTCTTAAATTCCCCATCCTTGACAATCACTCTGGCCAAAGAAGAAGACGTTTCTACAAGTCCTTCCACCGCCTCACTCATCTTAAAAACACCATTGTGCACAGAAAAAATAGCCTGAATAATTTTCCTTGTATCATCTTGACCAACAGAACTATTAACCCCGCTAACTTCATCAACTACTATAACCAAGTCTGGCTCATTGATCCGATACTCATCTTTGATGTCATTGATTAAAGAAGCAATTTCGGATTTGAATGACGCATTGGTGACCACAGTTGCAAAAGACTCTCTTGGAATGGCATTTCGCAAACTTCCTCCATTGATCTCCACAATTCTCAGGTCGTGATTTAGACCTTCATGCATCAATCTGTTCATTAATTTATTGGCATTTCCTCTTCCAAGATTAATGTCCATACCGGAATGGCCACCTTTTAAACCTTTGACTTCAATTGAAAACGTTTTCAACTCAGAAGGCACTGCTTCAGTTGAGTATTTGTAAGTCGTGTTTGTATCTATTCCACCTGCACAGCCGATGGAAAATTCATCGTCATCTTCCGTATCTAAATTCAAAAGAATTTGCCCTTCCAAAATGCCCTTTTCCAACTCAAAAGCACCTGTCATTCCAGTTTCTTCATCAATAGTAAACAGTGCTTCAATCGCTGGATGAATCATATCATTTGACGACAGAACAGCCATAATAGCTGCCACTCCCATTCCATTATCGGCACCAAGCGTTGTGCCTTTTGCTGTGACCCAATCACCATCAATATATGATTCTATGCCCTGAGTTTGAAAATCGAAATTGGTGTCTGCATTTTTCTGATGGACCATATCCAAATGCGCCTGCATGATCACCGTTTTGGCATTTTCCATTCCCGGACTTGCTGGTTTTCGGATAATCACATTTCCCACCTTGTCCTCATATACACTCAATCCTAAATTGTTACCGAAAGATTTTGCAAAAGCAATGACTCTCTCCTCTTGCTTACTTGGCCTTGGCACAGCATTCAAATCCTCAAAATGATTCCATACCGATTTCGGCTCCAGATTTCTTACTTCACTCATGATACTTTTCTTTAAGTTTTGCTTCTGTCTTAGTACAATATCTTAACATCAACCAGCCATATATTCCGCCGGCAACCAGTCCTAATCCTATGAAATGAGATAGAAAAATTTTCGATCCGAAATAGTCTCCCCAATTATCAACTACCTTACCGAAATAGACGCTCTTAATGGCGAAAATCAAAATCATGAATCCGCCAAAAGCACCTCCGAAAGTAGCGACAAAAGCCCACTTTCTATCTCTCCATTTCGACCAGAAATTCATGAAACGTTCATCTACCTTGTCCATAGAATGCTAAAATAACAATACTTCCAGACTTGTTACTTCAAATATTTGGATATTTGAGCTTGTGAGCAGATTCAAGGACATCATTCTCAAGCTAAGCTTCAAGCAGATCATTGCGATTACTTGCCTGAGCTTTGTGCTGGTTTCCTTGTTTATCTATCGGGATTATGGCATTTCTTGGGATGAGCACAGACAGAGAGAATTGGCGATCAACAATTATGATTATGTTGTCAATGGCGAAAAGGGACTTACTAGTTTTAGAGATAAAGACTACGGAATTGCCTACGAAATGCCGCTTTTCCTTTTGGAACGCACGCTTGGTTTTGACGATTGTCAGGAAATTTATCAATTCCGACACCTGGCCAACCATTGGTTCTTTTTATTCACAGCAGTCATTTTCGCTTATTTGATTTACCAACTTTTTGAGAATAAATGGTTGGCTCTGCTTGCTTTCCTCTGTCTTTGTTTACACCCCAGAATCTATGTTCATTCGTTTGTTAACACCAAAGACATTCCTTTTATGGGAGGTGTGATTCTTTTTCTTTTCCTGTTCAGAAAATTCATTAAAAAACCGGATAAGAGACGACTTGTAGGACTCATATTGACTTGCGCTTTTGTAATTAACCAAAGAATCATGGGAATTGTACTCTTACTCCCAGTAACTGTATATCTGCTGCACCTGATCTTCAGGGAAAAAGAAAGCAGGTCTCGTTGGTGGCAGTTTACCGCTTTCATAGTTGGTGTTCCTTTATGTCTTTTCTTAACCTGGCCTTACTTATGGACTGATCCCATCGCTTCAATTTCCTCAGCCATTAACAATATGGGAGATTTCAGATGGGATGGAACCGTGTTGTTTCTCGGGAACACTTATCCGGCAACCAACAAGCCCTGGTTTTATTCGTTGGTTTGGGTGGGCATTTCAACCCCCGTCTTGTTCCTGATATTGAGTGGTCTTGGAGGAGTTTATATGACTGAGGAGTTATGGCATTCAAGGAAAAGGCTTTTTGAAACAAAACCATACATCTTTGTCACCAGCATATACCTATTGTTAGGCACTCTTTTGGGAGCAATACTATTTGGTGCTTACAATTTTGATGATTGGAGACA
>JAUILH010000169.1 GCA_030433115.1 Bacteroidia bacterium
TATAGGGGTCCAAAATCAAAAGTGTCGAGAAGATTCCGCGAACCATTGTTCGGTCCGGACAAGGCACTAGAAAGAAAAAATTATCCTCCGGGACAGCACGGTCCTAGAAAAAGGAGAGGTAAGCAATCTGAATACTCTGTTCAGTTAGCAGAAAAGCAAAAAGCCAAGTATACCTACGGTATTCTTGAGAAGCAGTTTTCTAACTTGTTTAAGAAAGCCTCAAGAATGAAGGGAATTACTGGTCACAATTTGCTGATGTTGTGTGAGTCTAGATTAGACAATACCGTTTTCAGATTGGGAATCGCTCCAACAAGAAGAAGTGCACGTCAGTTAGTAACTCACGGTCACATGACTGTGAACGGAAAGAACGTGAACATTCCTTCTTACACATTGAAGCCTGGTGACACGGTAAGCATCAGAGAAAAATCTAAATCTTTAGAATTGATCTCTGAGTCATTATCAGCTCACAATGAAGTATTCGAATGGTTATCGTGGAGTCCTGCTGATATGACAGGAACCTATAATGCTACTCCTGAAAGAGAGCAAATTCCTGAGAATATTAAAGAACAATTAATCGTCGAACTTTACTCAAAATAATAAGACTATGGCAATCCTTGATTTTCAAAAGCCGGATAAAGTCATCATGATCAATTCTGATGACAACGATGGACAATTCGAGTTCCGTCCGTTAGAACCGGGTTACGGTATTACCATAGGTAATGCTTTGAGAAGAATCTTACTTTCATCTTTGGAAGGGTACGCGATTACCTCTATCAAAATTGAAGGTGTTGATCACGAATTCGCAACCATTAAAGGCGTTGTGGAAGATGTAACGGAGATTGTGTTGAACCTTAAACAAGTGAGGTTTAAGCAACAAATCGAAGGTACTGACAACGAAAAAGTAGTGATTTCAGTTTCTGGACAAGAGACATTCACTGCTGGAGACATAGGAAAATTCACTTCTGCTTTCCAGGTACTAAATGCGGATCATGTGATCTGTAACATGGAGAAGAACGTGAAGTTGAACCTTGAGTTGACTATCGATAAAGGAAGAGGTTACGTTCCTGCTGAAGAGAATAAGAAAGGCGGTGCGCCTGTTGGAACCATTCCAATTGATTCAATCTTCACGCCCATTAAGAACGTAAAGTATTCTATCGAAAACTACAGAGTTGAGCAAAAAACAGATTATGAAAAATTGGTGATTGATATCAATTCTGATGGATCTGTTCATCCTAAAGATGCATTAAAAGAAGCTGCTAAGATTTTGATTCACCACTTCATGTTGTTCTCCGATGAGAGAATTACTTTGGACAGCGAAGAGAAGTCTGAAACTGAAGAATTTGATGAAACATCATTGCACATGCGTCAGTTGCTTAAGACGAAATTGGTAGATATGGATTTATCCGTAAGAGCCTTGAACTGTTTGAAAGCTGCAGATGTTGAAACATTAGGAGACCTGGTTTCTTACAACAAAAATGACTTGTTGAAATTCAGAAACTTTGGTAAGAAATCATTAACTGAATTAGAAGATCTTATTGAGTCTAAAGGCTTGCATTTCGGAATGAATGTAGCTAAGTATAAACTTGATAAAGAGTAATAGCAAACTTTTATTGCGATGAGACACGGAAAGAAATTTAATCATTTGGGGAGAAAGCCAGCGCATAGAAAAGCTATGCTTGCGAACATGGCATGCTCTTTAATTGAACACAAGAGAATCACAACCACTTTGGCTAAAGCTAAAGCACTTCAGAAGTTCGTTGAGCCAATCGTTACTAAGTCTAAATCAGATTCTACTCACTCGAGAAGAACTGCTTTCAGATACTTAAGAAGCAAAGAGGCAGTAAGCGAACTTTTCAGAGAAGTGGCTCCAAAAGTGAATGACAGAAATGGTGGATACACCAGAATTATCAAACTAGCTCCTAGATTGGGAGATGGTGCTGAGATGGCATTCATTGAATTGGTTGACTTTAACGAACTAATGTTGGCTGAAGCTAAGCCTAAGAAGTCTAAGTCTAGAAGAAGCCGTCGTGGTGGGGCTAAGAAGACTGAAGCTGCTGTGGATACTGCTAAGGAAACTGTTGAAGAGGCAAAAGCTGAAGAAGTAGTGGAAGACGCTAAGGAGGCTGTTGAGGAAGTAAAAGCTGAGGCAAGTGCCTCTGCTGAAGCTGACGGCGACACGCAGACAGAAGAAGTATCTGAGGCTGCTGAAGAAGTTGCAGAAGCTAAAGAAGAGACCAAAGAGGAAGAAACTAAAGAAGAATCTAAGAAGGACGATTCGTCTGACGAAGAAGAGAAGGCCTAAGTTTCTTAACTATAATATTGAAATCCCGATAACTAAAGTTATCGGGATTTTTTTATGGTAAAGTTGCAGACTCTGGCGAGCTCCCCAAACCGCAACTCAGAATCCCGACAAAGGAGGGATGAAGGAGTCTGCTACTCGCTTGCCCCTTGATTAGCTCTTAGGTAATTAGTTCCTATCAACATAGACATCCACGCTTGAAATAATTCACATCTCTATTAACAAATCTCAACTTTTGTGAAAATCTCTAAAGCTTTCATATAGACGGTCCCGTTTCTTTCTTTTAATTTTGACGAAACTTAGAGGAATGAGATTCAAAGACAAGAAAAAAGCTGTACTGGTTCTGGAAGATGGAACCGTTTTTAATGGCTTTTCAGCCGGAGCCATCGGCACTGCCACAGGAGAAATCGCTTTCAATACCGGGATGACTGGTTACCAGGAAGTTTTTACAGACCCTTCATATTACGGACAAATTCTCACCATGACCTCCCCACATATCGGAAATTATGGAGTGCATGCCAAAGAGATTGAATCCAATTCAATGAAGATCGCTGGCTTAATCGTCAAGAACTTTTCAAGCTTATATTCAAGACCAGACGCAGAGGGTTCTCTACAAGAATACTGCGAAAGAGACGGTGTTGTGGCAATCTGCAATGTAGATACCAGAGCTTTGGTGAGACATGTGCGTTCAAAAGGCGCCATGAATTGCATCATCTCTTCCGAAAACCTGGATATAGAATCGCTTAAAAGTCAATTAAAGGACGTACCAAGTATGACCGGACTCGAATTGTCTTCCAAAGTGTCGTGCACCGAACCATATGAAGTAGGAGATGCGAACGCAGAGCACAAAGTGGCGCTCCTCGATCTGGGTGTGAAAATGAACATCATTCGTTGTCTGGAGGAAAGAAACTGTAGAGTTAAAGTTTTTCCATCGAACAGCAAAGCTGAAGATCTATTGGCATGGAACCCTGAAGGCATCATGTTGTCAAACGGTCCTGGTGACCCCTCTGCCATGCAGGATGTGATTAATGAAGTGAAGAAATTGGTAGAGTCAGACCTTCCGGTATACGGAATTTGTCTTGGACATCAGGTCTTAGCATTAAGTCAGGGATTAGGAACCGAGAAGATGTTTAATGGACACAGAGGCATCAACCACCCAATCTTGAACAAAGAGACTGGAAGAGGTGAAATCACTTCTCAAAACCATGGTTTCGTTGTTAAACTGGAAGATGCCGAATCCAACCCTGATATAGAGGTGAGCCACATCCATCTAAATGACAATACTTTGGCAGGCATTAAACTAAAAGGTAAGCCAGTATTCTCTGTACAATATCACCCTGAAGCATCTGCCGGACCGCACGATTCTAGATATTTATTCGATCAATTCGTGGAAAATATTTCAGTCAATAAGAAAGAAACTGTGCAAAACGCATAGTCATTAATCTCAACATAATTTGTAATGAGTTACATAGCCCAAATTAAGGCAAGAGAAATTTTAGATTCCAGAGGAAACCCCACCGTTGAAGTGGAGGTGTTCACAACTGGTGGTGGATACGGAAGAGCTGCTGTGCCATCCGGTGCATCAACAGGTGTTCATGAAGCGGTAGAACTAAGAGATGGCGACAAAGGGAGGTATCTCGGAAAAGGTGTCAATAAAGCAGTTGACAATATCAACAACACGCTTAATGAAGAGTTGCACAATGCCTACATCTTTGATCAAACTTTGATCGATAGAGCTATGATTGGTATAGATGGTTCTAAGAACAAGTCAAACCTTGGAGCGAATGCCATTCTTGGTGTGTCCTTGGCCGTGTCTAAAGCAGCAGCCTCAGAGTGCAACATGCCTTTGTACAGATACATTGGAGGAGTTGGTGCCAATACTTTACCCGTTCCAATGATGAATATTTTGAATGGGGGAGAACATGCCGATAATAAAATTGATATTCAGGAATTCATGGTAATGCCATTTGGCGCACCTAACTTTAGCGAAGGACTGAGATGGGGAACAGAGGTGTTTCACCATTTGAAAGCCGTTCTGAAAAGCAGAGGAATGAATACCAATGTTGGAGATGAAGGAGGCTTTGCGCCTAATCTGGGATCGAATGAAGAGGCGATTGAAGCTGTACTTGAAGCCATTGAAAAAGCAGGATACAGACCGGGAGAAGATATGTGGATTGCTTTGGATGCGGCATCTACCGAATTCTATAAGGATGGCGTGTACTCGTTTGAATCTACTGGCGACAAAAGAACAAGTAATGAGTTGGTAGACTATTGGGCTGATTGGGTGAATAAGTATCCAATTTGTTCTATAGAAGATGGCTTGGCTGAAGACGATTGGGCCGGATGGAAAGCACTCACAGACAAAATTGGAGATAAAGTACAGCTCGTAGGAGACGATTTGTTCGTAACCAATACTGAAAGATTGTCAAGAGGAATCGATGAAGGAACTGCCAACTCTATTTTGGTTAAAGTGAATCAAATTGGTACCCTGAGCGAAACCATTGATGCCGTTAACATGGCAACCAGAAATTCTTATACCTCAGTAATGAGCCACAGAAGCGGTGAAACGGAAGATACAACCATTGCAGATTTAGCGGTGGCCTTGAATACGGGACAAATCAAAACCGGTTCAGCATCTCGATCTGATCGTATCGCGAAATACAACCAATTATTAAGGATTGAAGACGAGTTGGGAGCCATTGCTTATTATCCCGGTAAGAACTTTAGATACATTTAAGTATCAGAGTGAATATTAAAAAGAATGCCCTGATGGTGAAAACTGTCAGGGTTTTTTTATGGAAAAAAGACAATTTAATCCCTATCTGTATAGAATTGAATCGATTAACCTTACATAGTTTGCTATTAATGGCGATTTTGATATGCTCGTCATGTTATCGTCGTCAAATCAACTATGCGGAAGGCTGGGATTACAATGAGGCAAATGGCGGTTTTCAAAAAGTGCCTTATTTGGAACAGGAAACTTCCCCTGGAACAGTGCTCATTGAAGGAGGCAAAGCTGAATTCTTATCGGCAGATGGCAAAATGAAGACGCACGAGTTGGTTTCGTTCTACATAGGTATTACAGAAGAACCCAACATCTACTACCTCAACTACCTCAGTTACTTAAAAAGATACTATTCAAAAGCCACGTATCTAGCTGCCCTGCCAGACACGACTGTTTGGCAACAAGAGCCGATCAATGATTCTATAAAGAACTATTTGGTGTCAAACTATTTGAGACTTGAAAGGTTTCATTACTTTCCTGTGGTTGGACTTGATACAGCTCAAATCAATCGCTACCTGGAATGGAAAACTGATCGCTTGAATGAATACATTTTGATTAGAGAAGGGATTTTTGAGAAGTCAAATGATGCGGTCGATTCTAGTGATGTTTTTAGTACAACCGCCTATTTAAATGATTCCTTTGATGACCATGAAATCATGCAATTACCTGACTTAAATCCCTCCCGGGGCAGTGGCAAAAGAGGCTTGGGAGTCCGGTCGGTGAGAATGGAAGACGGTATTTTATTACCCGGATATCGCCTTCCCACCTTAGCGGAATGGAAATGGGCAGCTTTTGAAATAGGGGATAGCAACCATACCTACATCAAGTCCAAACAAAAGATGGTCTCTTTTGATAAAATCAATGACTACTTCTTATTGAACCCTCTTGAGTCAAAAAGAAAACGATCAAAACACGCACAAGTATTGTCATTGGACGATGACAAAGGTTTGATTGTGGTTGATTATGGAGCGCATAAAATATACCAAACGAAACATATGAATGACAATGTACCGGAGATGGTATGGAGTGGCAAGGTGGTTGACATGTCCTGGAAAGATACTACCACACAATCGCTTTCAGCAAAGTATGATGGCAATAAACCAGGAGATTTTAAATACAACATTGAAGATATCATCCAAGTTGTTTCTAAAAGAAAAGGCGCTGTTGGTTTCAGAGTGGCGGTGGATAGAGTGGGGGCTCCAGATGCTAATTCAATCAGACCTAAGAGACGGAAAGCAAAAACTTAAGAACGTTTACGCTCCTATAAAACTCTGCACCAAAACATTCTTTCCTCCTGTTTTATCATGAAGGCATCCAGCCAGTTTTTGTCTTTTTCTGAAAGATTCTGTCCAGAAGATTCCATTGACAGGTATTTGAGTTTAGTCAATTTATTTAAACACCGCGGCAATGCTGACAACTGATTACCTCCCAAATCCAATTGTGTCAAATTCTTTAATTCGCATAATTCATCCGGTAAATAAGTAAGTTCGTTTTCCCTCAAGGTCAGGTCTTCAAGATTTTTGAGATTCCCTATCAAAGAATTTAGCTGTTCCAATGAATTGTCCCATAAAATCAGTCTGCTTAAGTTTTCTTGATCGAAAAACTCATCCGGTAGGTGGGTTAAACGATTGAAAGACAAATTGAAATAGTGAAGTTTTTTGAAGTTTCCTACTGACGCTGGTATGGTTTCCAGCAAGTTGTTGTTCAGACTTAACTGACAGAGTTCATTTAAATTACCAAAATCATTCGGTAAGTTGACCAATTGATTATGGTTAAGAGTCAAGAATTTGATATTCCGCATTTGAGTAATGACTTCTGGTAATTGTTTCATACCATTGTAGCTGATATCTAACTCTTCCAGGTTTTTAAGATTGGATAACTCTGCCGGCAACTCCGTGATTTGATTTTCTGACAAATTAAGTTTCGTTAAACTACTTATTAGGCCCACTTCTGGTGGAATAGTCTTGAGTCGATTATTAACAAGAGATAAGGTCCTCAGATTCACAAATTTTTGAATTTCCGGTCCTAGTTCGGTAAGTCCTTCTCCATGTAAATACAGATTCTCTACATCTTCCGGATTTCTCAGCGCCTCAGTTAGATTATAATAGCTCTTTCCTGGTGGAACAGCCCAAGGTAGGCAAAGTCCTTCAGCCGATTGAGGCCCTGGGTCTTCCTTCAATTTTGAATATTCAATGGCAGAGTTATTATAATGTTGTAAGCTATATTCAACTAGGTTTTCAAATTGTTCTTCCATCACTAAAATGACCCCGAACCTCCTGTAATTTTGTTCAAGATCAACCGGTTGATCAAGCGAATAGTAATCGTGTACAACGGCAAGTTTGTAGGGAGATTTTTCGGCAACTAGTATCTGATTAAAAATCATAGGTACTTGATCTTCAGTTTCAGGGTATGCATGGAATGATTGGTTTTTATGATTTAAGCTTATTCCACCCGTATTGATATACCCGTCAAATACATTCAATGTGCCATCAAAATTTGAAAAGGAAAGATCAGGATGAATGGATGAGATTTGCGCTGCTATTTCTTCGAGGAACTCTGTTTCACTGTTTGTAGATTCTTCGATTTTCGCAAGATCAATAACTACGGCATGACTGCAATAGTCCAATAATTGAAGATTTGAATGGATCTTTTGGTTGTTAAGGTCTTCAAGAAGTTTATCTTTTTGGTTGTTAGCAATGAGCCCTTCTTTGATAAATTTATTGGCAAAATCGGACATGTATTCGGGCATTGGTTCAGGTTCTGATTTTTCTTCCAATCCGCCTTCTTTACCGGAATCCTTGCAAGCATATGATCCCAAACTTATAAGTACTATCAAGGTATAAGCAATAGATCTCCGCTTTAAAAGGTGTAACTCTAAATAACTCACCGTATAAATATAGCCAGAAATACTTACTCCTCTGAGCTGCAGTGATACCTCATGGAACAAAAAACGGTCCAACCACTGTTGGACCGTTTTCATAAATTACAATCTAAAAGTTTTATGACTCCTTAGACGCCAATTTTACGAACTCATCATAAGATACTTCTTTCTCGTTCAACTTCACAGTGTTTTTGATGTACTCCATCACTTTTGCATCATACAAAGATTGGTAAACACGCTGAGCCTCATCT
>JAUILH010000013.1 GCA_030433115.1 Bacteroidia bacterium
CAGACAATTGTTGGATGTGTTATATGTAGAGGGAGGCAGTCAGTACACGGTTAAGTCTATGAATGATGGCTCTGTGTTGAATACTGTTGGTTCTGACTTCTTAGATCTGTCTGTCAATTCATACGATCAATTGATGTATACAAGTGGTCGACAACATGCAAATTTAGTGGCTTATGACCTGGAAGATAATAATGAGTCATGGTCCAGACAAAATATGTCTATTGGTGGTAATGATTGGTTTTTGGGGATGACTTATTTTTCCATTGGACGGGAATTGTACTATGGAGATCAGGATGGCAATAAATTTCTGGTTTCTAAAAGTGGACAATCAAACATGGTAGCCAATGCTGTTTCGGGTTTTTTACCGGAAGAAGCTGGATTTGTAGGAGATGAATTGGTTGTGGATGAAGGGGCTGTGAGCTTGGGGCATCATTCGATAATGACTTTTAATGAAACAAGCGGAACTTTGATACAGTCTGTATCAATACCTTTTGATCCGCAAGCGATTTATCCAAAAAGCAATTCTGAAGCATTTGTGTTTGGGCATGATGGCACTCAAATCCGCATGGCAATTTACAATTTGACAACAAATTCTCTTTGGGAGCCATACAGTTTCGGAACTATGGATCTCAATGAGGTCATTCAGATAGATTCTGATCGTTTGGTACTATTAACGAATTCTGGGGTTGATTTGTACACCTATAGTTCAAATGGCTCGGTTAATATCTCCAACCAAGTATTTGACAAAGGAAAATTTTGTACTACTTGCAACTCTTTATTTCTATTGAATTCAAATGAAATTGTAGAGATGTCATTACAAGGCAGCACTATTCAAACCCAAACTATTTCGAACGGTGTGGATTTGGATTTAAGGTATAACAAATAAGGGATTACTTGGTCACCCCCATTTTGGTGAACTTCTCAATACGCTTCTCAATACGTTTGTCTTGCGCCAATTTCTCTAAAGCCTTAATCTGTTTAACGATTTCGCTCTTAACGGTCTTGAAAGTTGCTTCTTTGTCGTTGTGCGCGCCACCCAAGGGCTCTTTAATCACACCATCAATCAACTTATTCTTGAGCATGTCTTCAGAAGTTAGTTTCAGTGCTTCAGCGGCAGTTTCTTTAAAATCCCAGCTTCTCCATAGGATGGATGAACACGACTCCGGAGAGATTACGGAATACCAGGTATTTTCAAGCATCAATACTTTGTCGCCAATACCAATTCCCAAAGCACCACCTGAAGCCCCTTCGCCTATTACAATGCAAATTACAGGTACTTTGAGCACCATCATTTCGTATAGAGTTCTGGCGATCGCTTCTCCCTGACCACGTTCTTCAGCCTCAAGTCCTGGATAGGCTCCTGGAGTGTCAATTAATGTCACAATTGGCTTATTGAACTTTTCGGCCAGCTTCATCAGTCTTAGGGCCTTTCTGTATCCTTCAGGATTTGGCATTCCGAAATTACGATACTGCCTCATTTTCGTATTGACACCTTTTTGTTGACCGATGAACATATACGTTTTGCCATCAATGTCACCAAATCCCCCAACCATGGCTTTGTCGTCTGCCACATTTCTATCTCCGTGCAATTCGACAAATTCTCCATCAGTAATCGCATTAATATAGTCAAGCGTGTAAGGTCTGTCTGGGTGTCTTGATAATTGAACTTTTTGCCAGGGCGTCAGGTTTTTGTATAGCTTGGTTTTCTCAGATTTGATTTTTTTCTCTAAATCTTTGATGGTCTTGCTAACATCTATATCCGATTTTTCACCAATCGATTTTTGGTTTTCAATCTGTTCTTCTAACTCTGCAATCCCTTGTTCAAAATCCAAATAATTCGGCATATCATATTAATTTGAAGTTCGAAATTACAAAAATACATTGTTCCACAATTTTGATTTACTTTGAATTGTATGAAATTTCTTTGGGTATATCCAAATGCTAAGATTAATCTGGGCTTGAAAATCGTTTCAAAACGAGCAGATGGCTTTCATGAAATTGATGGTTTTTTCTTGCCAGTGGATTGGTGTGACGTGATTGAAATAGGCGTTTACTTTGAACAGAGTAATGGCATGGACTTGATTTGTTCCGGTATTGATTTGCCAGGTGCGCCAGACGATAATTTGTTGTTTACTTGCTATGAAAAGCTTAAATCTTACTGCGGAGATTTACCCTTTTTGAAGGTGCATTTACATAAAAATATTCCTGTGGGAGCTGGGTTAGGAGGTGGGTCAGCGGATGCCGCATTTTTTGTGAAGGCTTTGAATGAGGCATGTGATTTAGGGTTGTCTGATGAAGATTTACGGTCAATTTTACTAAGCATAGGAAGCGATTGTCCATTTTTTATTGATAACAGGCTGGCAAGGGTGAGAGGAATTGGTAATGAAATTGATCCTGTTTTAAATAAAGTTGTATTTGAGCATAGCTATCTCTTGTTGGTATACCCAGGTATTCACGTGTCCACGCAAGATGCCTATGGTGGATGTAAGCCTTCAGGAGACACGTATGATGGTTTTGTTCTTCCTGAGGATTTAGGTGCGACTAAAGATTTGAGCAATGATTTTGAACGAACAGTTTGCAACATCCATCCTGAGATTGTTAAAGTAAAGGAAACAATGTCTGAATCGGGAGCCATTTATACTTCTATGTCGGGAAGCGGGTCAACGGTTTATGGTTTTTTCAATGAATTACCAGAAATATCGTTTCCAGATCACTACATCACCAAATTGATCAAGTTATGATCTATTTAGGTGCTCTGGAATAAAAGATCAGGGCACAACCCAAAAAGAATAAATTAGGGGCCCATACCGCCCAAAAAGGATTGAAACCGGCATTTAAAGCACCAACAGTGGTAAACTGAATTCCGAATACGTAAAAAAGGACAACCAGAAGTCCGAAAACCAGGTTAATGCCAACTCCATTTCTGGACTTTCGGCTCGAGACGCTCACGCCAAGTACAGTAAGCACGAAAGTAATCAGAGGATAACTGCTTCTTTCATGGAGTTTCAATTCATAAAAAGAAATGTCTGAAGATCCGGTTTTCTTTTCTTCTTCAATATAATCGAGAAGCTCTGGGGTGGACATGGTCATAGCGAGTTCTCTTGTGGCAGTGAAGTCGGCAAGGGTATAGTCCATAACTGTGTCTAGAATAGGAATGGTCCGAAAGCCATGATTCAACGAATCTTTATCTGTAAAATCTCTCTCGAATGCACCTTGAAATCTCCATTTTCTAGAGGAACTGTCTCCAATTGCTCTGGAAGCATAGAACATTTTTTTGAGTTCTCCGGTTGATTTGTCGCGGTGCGTGAGCCAAAACTGATCTATATAACCATTTGACTCGTAAAAACTCCTGAAGTATACACTTTCGCCTTCTTTGGTTTCTTGTTTGATGTTGGCCAGGTTGAATTTTTTACTGTTGTACTTTTCCTCAAAAATGAGTCTCTTGGCATTGCCGTTTGGCACAATGTAGTGGTTCATCATTAAAGAGACCAGTACAATGGCAGAAGCCCCAATCATGTATGGTCTCATGAATCGGGCATAACTAATTCCGCCTGCCAGTATAGGAACCACTTCTGTGTCTCTAGACATCTTTGAGGTAAGCAAAATTACTGCCAGGAAAGCAATAAATCCACTGAATTGATTGCCGTAGAACAAAATGAAATTGAGGTAATAATCAAAGATGATTTCATTCAAAGTGGCGTTTTCAGTAAAAAACCGGTCCAGATTTTCGGCCACATCCAATACAACCGAAATAGACATAATCAGCGCCAACATAAAAATGAAGGTGGTGAGAAATCTTTTGACGATATACCAATCCAGTTTTTTCACTAAAGTCTTGAGCTCAGTTTAGGCACCATTTTGTTTTTCCAGGCGTGAAATGTATTGTTCACAATGTGTTTTCGCGCTTCTTTTACTAACCATAAATAGAAGCCTAAATTGTGGATGCTGGCAATTTGTGCACCTAATATTTCCTTGGAAACAATTAAATGTCTTAAATAGGCTTTGGAATAGACTGTGTCAACGAAAGTGTCACCATTAGGGTCAATTGGACTTAAGTCATTCTCCCATTTCTTATTTCTGATATTAACGGTGCCTTCAGAAGTAAATAGCATGCCGTTTCTGGCATTTCGCGTTGGCATCACGCAGTCAAACATATCAACCCCAAGCGCTATGCATTCAAGAATATTAGCTGGTGTACCAACTCCCATTAAATACCTTGGTTTATCATTTGGAAGAATATCGCAGACCAATTCTGTCATGGCATACATATCTTCATGAGGTTCACCGACAGATAATCCACCTATTGCATTGCCTTCTCTACCTTGTTCTGCTATAAATTCGGCACTTTGTTTTCTTAAATCAGGGTAAGTGCTCCCCTGAACAATGGGGAAAAAAGTTTGATCATAGCCGTATTTTCCTTCAGTTTCATCAAATCTTTTAATGCACCTTTTAAGCCATCGGTGGGTCATCTCCATACTATTTCTGGCATATCCAAAGTCACAAGGATAGGGTGTGCATTCGTCGAATGCCATCATGATATCTGCTCCAATAGTTCTCTGGATATCCATCACATTTTCCGGAGTGAATAAATGGGTGCTGCCATCAATGTGGCTTTTAAATTTCACGCCTTCTTCTTTGATCTTTCGGGTTCCACTTAGAGAATACACTTGGTAGCCGCCAGAATCTGTCAGGATGGGTTTGTCCCAACCGTTAAATTTGTGCAAACCTCCGGCTTTTTCAATTAAATCTAACCCTGGTCTTAAATACAGATGATAGGTATTTCCCAAAATGATCTGAGCTTTGATGTCGTCTTTGAGTTCTCTTTGATGAACTGCTTTGACAGTGCCGGCGGTACCAACAGGCATGAAGATTGGGGTCTCAATATCGCCATGTGCGGTGGACACTGCGCCAGCTCTTGCTTTCGATCCTGAATCCTGGTTATTTATTTTAAAGTGCATAAAAATGTTGAAAAGACAGATCGTCAAAGATAATACAATAGCTTATTCTGGGTATATTTGATTACAACTATGGTTCTCAAGGATTTGTCTTCTGTTAAGTTGGATGTGTGGTTTGTCGTGATGGCATGCATGGCATTTTTCTTTCTCATTCAGATGTTCTACTTTTTGTATTTCTATTTAAAATTGGCGCGTTATAAAGAGCGTAATATGGGGCTTCATGAAGGTCAACCTGTTTCTGTAATTATTGCTGCAAGGAACGAATTGGAAAATTTAAAGAGTAATCTGACCGCTATTTTGGAACAAAATTATGGTGAATTTCAGGTGGTAGTTGTCAATGATCGGAGCTGGGATCAAACCGCAGACTATCTGAGAGAGATGAAGGCTAAGTATTCTCATCTTCATGTAATTACGGTGCATGAACATGATTTGTATACGCATGGCAAGAAAATGGCCGTGACTTTGGGAGTTAAGGGGGCTAAATACGATATGTTGCTGTTTACAGATGCCGATTGTAAGCCGGATTCCAAGGATTGGATTAGTGAGATGGTGAAAGGATACAGTGGCAATGAAATTGTATTAGGATATAGTCCGCAGATGAAGGAGCGCGGATTTCTTAACTGGTTGATTCGCTTTGATACGGTTCAGGTTGGGATGCAGTATTTGTCTTATGCTCTAGCTGGTGTGCCATATATGGGAGTTGGTAGGAACATGTCCTACAAAAAGGACTTATTTTTTAAGCAAAACGGTTTCAAAAAGCATTACCATATTCAAAGCGGAGATGATGATTTATTCATTAACCAGGCCGCTACAAAAGACAATGTGAGTATTCGGGTGAATGGAGATGCTTTTATGATGACCAAACCTAAAACATCATTTAAAGATTGGTGGTGGCAAAAGAAACGTCATTTTTCGTCATCAGGCTTCTATAAGTTCAAGCATAAAGTTCTATTGTCCCTGTATCCAATGAGTTTATTGTTTCTTGCAATAGCCACAGTAGTGTCACTGTTTGGACCATATATATGGCTGGCTTTGGGCTTGTATATGACAAGAATCACCATTCAGTTGTTGATATTTAACGCGATATATAAAAAATTAGGGGCAAGGGAATTACTAGTTTTGACTCCTTTTTTAGAGTTGATATTTTTATTCATAAATCCGTTGATCCACGTGTCAAACGCATTCGTAAAACCTAACAAATGGGCCTAGGAAGCAATTTATCAGATAAAGCCAAACACGACTATTCATTGGTTCAACGTGCGGTGAATGATGGAGATCAACATGCGTATGCTGAGTTGATGGATCGTTACAGAGATTCTATTTTCTTCATGCTGTTGAAGATGGTGAATAACCGAGATGATGCTGAAGATTTGACCATTGAAGCTTTTGGTAAAGCATTTAACAGACTGCATCAATATACACCGAACTATGCTTTTTCTACCTGGTTGTTTAAGATTGCTTCCAACAACTGTATCGATTTTATCAGGAAAAAGAAGAACAATACCATGTCTATCGATAGTGATTTTAGTAATGACGATGGGGATCGGGTGAGTTTTGATTTGAAATCTACTGGAAGAAACCCTGAGGAAGAGGCCATTCGAGAGCAAAAAATCAAATTAATGCGAGAGATCGTGACAAGGTTAAAGCCAAGGTATCGAGAGTTGATTGAGTTAAGGTATTTTAAGGAGTATTCTTATGAAGAGATTGCAAAGGAACTTGATTTGCCACTGGGAACCGTAAAGGCTCAATTGTTTAGAGCTCGTGAGTTCCTGTATAACATCATGAAGAATACGAAGGGCAGTATTTAATCATGGAAATTCTAAAAAAGTATTTTGAACTGACCGATCGACAAGTTGATCAGTTTTCTAAATTGTCTGATCTATACGCTTTTTGGAATGCGCAGATCAATGTCATCAGTCGCAAGGACATGGATAATTTTTATACCAACCATGTTTTGCACAGTTTAGGCATCAATTGTTGCATTGAATTTGTGCCTGAAACGCGAATTCTGGATGTTGGAACAGGAGGAGGATTTCCAGGTATTCCTTTGGCCATTGCTTGTCCGGATTGTGAGTTTGTTCTTATAGATAGCATTGGCAAGAAAATTAAGGTTGTTCAAGAGGTAGTTGATGCAATTGGATTAAGCAATGTAACCGCGATTCATGATAGAGCCGAGAAAGCTCCTGGTAAATATGATTTTATCGTCTCCCGTGCAGTTACTCGTATGAATAAATTTATTCCGTGGGTTAGAAACAAAATTGCTCAAGAGCAAAGAAATTCTTTGCCAAACGGAATTCTTTACCTCAAAGGTGGAGACCTTAAGGAGGAAATGTCCGAGATTCATCAAGATTATGACATATACGAACTACCGGAATTCTTTGAAGAACCTTTTTTCGAGACTAAGAAAGTGGTGTATGTAAGGATGGTTTAGAAGTTTCTTCTCATCACATTCTGGTAAGCAATAAAGAGTATGCCCAGGATGTAGGCAGTTCCAATCGCAAATCTTTCACCTCTATCCAATACAAATGGCGTTTCTCCGTTCCGTGTCATTTCATCAATGAGTTCTTGAAGGAAGGGGAATGGTGTGAGTCGAGCAATGACTCCAATGGGAGAAAATGCTGCAATTTCACTTGGCAAGAATTGTCTGATTAACCATTCTACAAAAATGACACAGAGGAATAAAAGAATGGCATATCCGGAACTTCTCAGCAGCAATGAAAAAAGTAATGCAATTGAAAGATAGCCGAAGGTTTGGAACAAAAATATGGGAATGTATTCTATTCCATTCATGACATTATCGACTCCTCCGGTGTATATGAGGCTGGCGATGATGGCAATTATAGCCATGTAAGCAGTCGCAATGATTGAAATTGATCCGGTTAACAGCAATTTTGACCCAAAAAACTCTTTTCTGGTTAAACCGTCAATGATGTGCTGTCGTGCCGTTTTGGCAGCAAATTCGTTGGTAGCGAATATCACTATGATCATTCCCAAAAGTATTTGGAACCAGCTTGAAATCCATGCGGATACATTCCAACCTGTTGGGAACCCATAAATCTCCTCAGCGGCAGAAGGGAAGAAAGCAAACCCTAGTTGGTCAAGGAACAAAATTAGCAAGGGAGCCATTATTAGGTATAATCCGCTTAGCCACCAGAATGGTTTGTATGAAGACAATTTCGCCCATTCTATTTTTAATAATCTCATCATGATTGTACAGTTTCTAGGAATATAGATTCCAGATTTTTTTGATCGGTTTTTAGCATGTTGAGCACAATGCCTTTTTCAAACAGAGCCTTATTTAGTTCGGCAGTTGTTTTGTCCTTTTCAATTTCTACTATAAGCTCTTTGCCCGTGTTTCTTGATACTTTAGCCCAAGCCAAAGAATTGATCGTATCTGTAAGTGCATTTAAATTGTCAGAAGCAACGGTCACACTCATTTGTCCCCCAAGAATTTCACCAAGCGTTCCAGTGCTGAGTAATTTGCCGTGCTTCATGATGGCAACGTGGGTACAGATCTTTTCAATCTCGTCAAGAATATGACTGGCGATGATAATGGTCTTGCCATCATGGGCAATGCTCGAAATCAATTCTCGAATATCGGCAATGCCTTGTGGGTCCAAACCATTTGTGGGTTCATCCAAAACTAAAATTTCCGGATCGCTCAACAGGGCAGAGCCAATAGCCAACCTCTGTTTCATCCCAAGGGAGTAGGTTTTGAATTTGTCGTGATCTCTGCCACTTAATCCAACACGCTTGATTACCTGATCAATTCTTTCCTCAAGATTATTCACGTTCTTAATAAGTCCGGTAATCTTCAAATTTTGTCTAGCCGACAAATAAGGATAAAAATTAGGCGTTTCCAATAATGCGCCTAAACGCATTCTGTTGGCATCATCCTGACCATTCCCAAACCAGGAAAATTGTCCGGAATCGGCGGTCAGGATACCTAATAAAATTCCCAGAGTAGTTGTTTTACCTGATCCATTCGGTCCCAAAAAACCATATACGCTTCCGGCGGTTACTTCAAGCGAGAGCCCTTTTAATGCTTGGACATTGCCGTAGCTTTTGCTCAGATTTTCTACTTTTAAAACGATTTCGCTCATGCTTCTGTTGTTTCGTTCATGAATTGAAATGTACAAAGTTTATGATAGATACTATCTTTTTGTGCAAATAATTCATCATGTTTGCCAATTTCCACTAATTTACCTTTGTGAAGCACCAAAATTTTATCAGCGTTTCTAATGGTTGATAGGCGGTGTGCAATTACAAAACTGGTTCTACCCTCCATCAACTTGGTTAGTGCATCCTGAACAAGCATTTCGCTCTCAGAATCCAAGCTGCTTGTAGCTTCATCCAATATAAGAATGGTGGGGTCGTTCAAGATGGCTCTGGCAATTGCTATGCGCTGTCTCTGTCCTCCGGATAGCTGGATACCTCTGTCTCCCACAGCTGTTTCATAGCCGTCGGGGAATTCATTAATGAAATCATGGGCATTGGCTTTTTTCGCAGCTTCTATGATTTCCTGTTCTGTCGCACCAGGTTTTCCGTAAGCGATATTTTCTCTAATGCTTCCACCGAATAACATCACTTCCTGGGGAACGATGGCCATTTCCGATCTTAACGCGGATAAATCGTAAGACAAATGATCTTTTTCATCAAATAGAATGCTGCCTGAAGTAGGGTCGTAGAACCTTAAAATTAATGATGCAATGGTCGATTTTCCAGCTCCGGAACTGCCTACCACAGCAATCTGTTCTCCGGGTTCCGCCTGAAAGTTAATTTTATGAAGGACCTGAACATCCGGTCTGGCAGGGTAGTGGAAATCCAAATCTTTGAATTCAACACGTCCTTTTAGTTTGATTGGTTCATGGTCGGGGTTAAGGGCTTCAGAGGTCTCATCCATGAGATCCATCAAATGTTCGGTGGCACCAATGGCTTTTACCAATTTCGAATACAAATCTGGCAGACTGCCAAAAGAAGCCCCAACAAAAACTGCCAATAGAATAAACCTGCTCATGTCCTCTGCTTCAATATCTCCCTGACTTTGTAAAATAGCACCATACCAAATTACCAAGGCAATCGTGCTCATCATGAATAAAAGAATGAAGGAGATGAATCCGGATCTCCATTTAGCTCTTTTCATGCCAAGTTTAAGGACACTTGAAATGACCGAGTCATATCTTTTTCGTTCGTAGTTTTCATTGGCGAATGATTTCACATTGCTGATTCCGGAATAAGCTTCCTGAACAATGATGTTGGAGTCGGCGATCTCATTTTGAACCTGGTTAGACAGCTTCTTAATGAACTTTCCAAAAAGCGCTGCGACCAATATCATGGGGGGCAATGATGCTAGGATAACTAATGTTAGCTTCCAGGAAATCAATGTGATCAGGGTGCCACATACCAGTACCATAATAGTTTGTCGGATGAATTCGGCAATGGTCGTGATAAAGGTGTCTTGAAGTAAGGTGATGTCTGCTGAAATTCTTGAATTGAGTTCTCCAACCTGTCTTTGATCGAAGAAACTCATGGGTAAACGAAGGATGTGAGAGAAAATCTCAGCCCTCAGAGATTTAAGGGCCCTTTCTGTAACATAGGAAAAAATGTAGACCCTCATGAATGAGAATAGGGCTTGAAATGCGAATACAATCACCAAAACAATGGCAATGCTGTTAATTGAATTCAATTTCCAGATGGAATCTGATGAGCTTTTTGGAAGACTTCCAGCAGCAACCAGGCGTCCCATTAGTTCCGGAAAAAGTGTGCTAATCGCACTTGAAAGAATTAGGAATACAAAACCTATTGCGAATACCTTTCTGTGTGGTTTAAAGTATTTAAGGATTCTTTTGGCTTTGCGCCTGCTCTCTTTGGAGACACCTTTCCTGGTCTTTTTTGAATCATCTGCATTCATCGCTGCAAATGTATTCATTACATTTGCATGAAACGGTCAGATGAAAGTCAAAATTAATTTCGATTAACTTTTTGTGATCAAGAAAAAAATATATCTTTGCACTCCATTTTTAAGAAAAGTAACACACTGGTAAAGTTTTAATATTATGAAAAGAACATTTCAACCATCGAACAGGAAGAGAAGAAACAAGCATGGTTTCAGAGAGAGAATGTCGTCTAAGAATGGTAGAAAGGTTTTATCTGCCAGAAGAAAGAAAGGAAGAAAAAAATTGTCTGTGTCTTGTACTAAGCGCCACAAGAGATAAGATAGTTGATTGATGATATTTGAAAGCCTTTCCGATTTCGGGAGGGCTTTTTTAATGCCCAATTTTCTGAAGAACCTCCACTTTCATCAAATCATGTCCACTCTCGACTTCTAAAACATCTACTTCAGAAGAAATTTGCTTTTTGAAGATTTCTGCAACTTGCAGAGGGATGGTTTTGTCGTGTTTCCCCAGAATCAAATCGAATTGGCAGGTATGGGTCTGTTTAATTTTATCATGATCAGGAATCAGACGTGAAGTAGTTGACCAAACTTTATACACGAGCATCCGGTTTTCAGAAGTATCGAGATGAAACTTTAAGAATTTGGGTAAGTGAGTAGGTATGAGTCGCAAAATCCTCAAGAATTTTACAAAAGCAAAGAAGGTTTTTGGTCTTTTGATAATCACTTCCCTAAAAATAAAGCGTCCGATCTTCTTGCCAGTGAGTTTTTGCCAGCCGTTAATAAAGAGTCCATCCGGTGCAAGCAGGGTGGTTCGTGTGATTCTTGTGTTGACTTGCTCTAAATAGCAAAGTGCCAGCCTACCTCCCATACTATAGGCAATGATATCTATCTCAGCGTTTTTTTCGATTTCTTTTTCAAGAATAAGGTCAATCAAATGAATAAAGTCGGATTTATCTATTAAATCATCGTTTTTAACAATGGAATTGCCTACATACACATGATTAATGGCGATAAATAAACAGGGGTCTTTAGTCTGCATCAAATCCATGAATTCTTCTGCAGTCCTACCAAAACCTGGAAAAAGCAGTACTCCTTTTGCGCCATTTCCCCTTGTAAAGTATTCTAAGGTGATGTTGGAATATGTTAATAATTTTCGGTTCACTTCAATATCTTCTTGATGCCAACATTTCTAAAAACTATAATTTCGCACTTTAATGATGTCAAGCACTCAACACCTTAATCAAGTCTCACCTCATCTGGTGGAAGGGTGCCAGTTTTTCCTTAAAAAAATATTCTTATGCCCAAAGATAGTAGTATAAAATCGGTATTGATTATCGGTAGTGGTCCAATTGTAATTGGTCAGGCCTGCGAGTTTGATTATTCTGGTTCTCAAGCGTCTCGTTCCTTGAGAGAAGAAGGAATTGAGGTGACTTTGATTAATTCAAATCCGGCTACCATTATGACGGATAGTGTGGTAGCAGACAATATCTATTTAAAACCGCTTGAACCAGAATCAATAGAAGAAATTCTTCAGAAACATCCCGAAATCGACACCGTATTGCCAACAATGGGGGGGCAAACGGCTCTAAACCTGTGCATTAAATGTGATGAAATGGGAATTTGGGAAGAATATGGTGTTAAAATCACAGGAGTAGATATTGACGCCATTGAAATTACTGAGAACAGAGAGGCTTTTAGAGATCTTATGGAAAAGATCGGTATTCCGATGGCCCCTCAGGCAGCAGCCAAGTCTTTTCTAGAAGGTAAAGAAATTGCCCAAAGATTCGGTTTCCCTTTGTGTGTAAGAGCATCCTATACACTGGGAGGTGCAGGTGCAGCCATTGTTTATGAGGAAGAAGAGTTCGATAAATTATTGACGAGAGGGTTGCACATTTCTCCTATCCATGAAGTGATGATCGATAAGGCGCTACTTGGATGGAAAGAATATGAGTTGGAGTTGTTGAGGGATGATAACGACAATGTGGTAATCATTTGTTCGATAGAGAATTTTGATCCAATGGGAATTCATACTGGAGACTCAATCACTGTAGCACCAGCCATGACCTTATCTGATACAACTTTCCAAAGGATGAGAGATATGGCCATCAAAATGATGAGAGAAATTGGAGAGTTTGCAGGTGGATGTAATGTACAGTTTGCGGTGAGTCCTGATGAAAACGAAGACATCATTGCCATTGAAATTAACCCACGTGTATCAAGATCTTCTGCTTTGGCGTCAAAAGCAACTGGCTACCCAATTGCAAAAATTGCTTCAAAACTGGCTATAGGCTACACACTTGATGAGTTAAAGAACCAGATTACAAAAACGACTTCTGCCTTATTCGAGCCAACTTTGGATTACGTAATCGTGAAAATACCAAGATGGAACTTTGACAAATTCAAAGGGAGCGACCGAACTCTGGGACTTCAAATGAAGTCTGTAGGTGAGGTAATGGGAATTGGACGTTCTTTCCAGGAAGCTCTGCAAAAAGCATGTCAATCGCTTGAGATTAAAAGAAACGGATTGGGCGCGGATGGGCGAGAATTGAGAGACCAATCTCAAATCTTGAAAAGTCTCGAAAATCCGAGCTGGAATCGGTTATTCCATATTTATGATGCTATAAAGCTGGGCATTCCTTTTAAGACCATTAAAGAAAAAACTAAGATCGATGACTGGTTCTTGCGTCAAATTGATGAATTAATTGATTTGGAAAAAGAAATTGAGCAGTGCACAATTGATAATATTTCGAGAGACTTGATTTTTGAAGCCAAGCAGAAAGGCTACGCCGATCGCCAGATTGCTCATTTGTTGAGGTGTTTGGAAAGTGAGGTTTTCAACAAGCGAAATGAATTCGGGATCAAACGAGTGTACAAACTTGTAGATACTTGTGCAGCAGAATTTGAAGCTCAAACGCCATATTACTATTCAACTTTTGAGGATGAAAATGAATCTGAGGTTTCTGACAGAAAGAAAATCGTAGTTCTGGGGTCCGGTCCAAACAGAATTGGTCAGGGAATTGAATTTGACTACAGTTGTGTTCATGGTGTATTGGCAGCTAAAGAGCTCGGTTATGAAACCATCATGATCAACTGTAACCCGGAAACGGTATCTACGGATTTTGATACAGCAGACAAACTGTATTTTGAACCTGTTTTTTGGGAACATATTTACGACATCATTTTGCATGAAAAACCAGAGGGCGTAATTGTTCAATTGGGTGGCCAAACGGCTCTTAAATTGGCTGAAAAACTGGATAGATACGGAATTAAAGTATTGGGTACAAGCTATGAGGCGTTGGATTTGGCCGAAGATAGAGGGCGTTTTTCGGATTTATTGAAAGAAATGGAGATTCCTTACCCAGAGTATGGTGTGGTAGAAAATGCTGAGCAGGCATTGGAATTGGCTGATGAACTGGGCTTCCCGATTTTGGTGAGACCATCCTACGTATTGGGGGGGCAAAGAATGAAGATCGTCATCAATAAAGAGGATTTGGAGACGCAGGTAGTTGATATTTTGCGAGACATGCCAGACAATCAAATTCTACTGGATAATTTCCTTGGAGGAGCTATTGAAGCGGAAGCGGATGCCATTTGTGATGGCGAAAATGTATACATCATTGGAATCATGCAACACATTGAGCCCGCCGGAATTCACTCCGGAGATTCTTATGCGGTATTGCCACCGTACAACTTAGGAGATTTGGTAATCGAGCAAATTGAAGAGATTACGAAAAGGGTGGCAGTCGCACTAAAAACGGTTGGTCTGATCAATATTCAGTTTGCGATCAAGGACGATAAGGTTTATGTGATTGAAGCGAATCCACGTGCGTCTAGAACCGTGCCTTTCATCGCCAAAGCTTATGATGAGCCTTACGTGAATTATGCAACCAAGGTGATGTTGGGCGAAAAGAAGGTGACAGATTTCGACTTCAAACCAAGAAAAGAAGGTTATGCCATCAAGATTCCAGTGTTCTCTTTCGATAAATTCCCGAATGTGAATAAGGAATTAGGACCGGAGATGAAATCTACAGGTGAGGCCATTCGATTTATAGATAATTTGAGAGACCCATTCTTCAGAAAAATCTACGCTGAAAGAAATCTATACTTGAGTAAATAATGAAAACCGGTTGGTTAGAATTACTGCTGATTGCTCTGGCGATCATGTGGCTGCTCAATGCTTACAGGAAAAATAGTATTCTAAAAAAAGTGGAACGCGAGATTGATCGTCGATCGAACACAGATCAGCGTTCCGCTAAATCCAAACCCTCCCAATCCAAAGAAATAGATGCGGAGGATGTGGATTATGAAGAGATAAAGTAGGCTTCTTGCCTGCTTTTACTATTTTTATAGATTTTATAACAGAATTTTACGAGAATGCTTAAATCGTTTTTCAAGAAGGCACTGCCTCATGTCATAGCCGTGCTGGTTTTTCTAACGTTAACTTTGGTTTACTTTGCCCCTCAATTGGATGGACAAAGATTGATTCAGGGAGATATCAACAAGCACAAGGGGATGTCCAAGGAAATCCAGGATTTCAGAGAAACTCATGGAGAAGAACCCTTGTGGACAAATTCTCAGTTTGGTGGGATGCCGGCAACTCAAGTATCGGTCATCTACCGCTACGACATTCTCAGACACGTGGATAATTTATATTCACTTTGGTTGAAACATCCAGCCAAATACCTCTTTATGTATATGTTGGGTTTCTACATCCTGCTCATCATATTTAAAGCAGACCCCTGGATCGCCGCAAGTGGTGCCATCGCCTATGGCTTCTCGTCATACTTCTTTACGATTATGGAGGCAGGACACAACTCCAAAGCACATGCCGTCGCCTACCTGGCGCCATTATTGGGTGCGATTGTGCTCTGTTTTCGAGATAAAAAACTGCTTGGATTTGCTTTAACAGCTCTGTTCATGGCACTTGAGTTGAAAGCGAATCACGTTCAGATTACCTATTATTTTGGTTTTGTGATAGTAGGTGTATTTATCTACTACTTTGTAAAGTATGCCAAAGAAAAGGCGTACCTGGACTATGGGAAAACCGCTGGTTTAATAATCGGTGCGGTCCTGATTGCCGTGCTGCCCAATATTCCAAATCTTTACAGTACCTATGAATATACCCCTCACACGATACGGGGAGGTTCGGAATTGACCATTGGACCAGATGGTGAAAAGAAAGAAAAAACTGGAGGACTAAAGTTCGACTATATCACCGAGTGGAGTTATGGAATAGATGAGTCATGGACTCTGATGATCCCAAGTGCAAAAGGAGGTCCTTCAGTGCCTTACGTATTCAATGAAGATTACCGTGAAATGATTGCCGATATGGATGATCTCACTCCGGAGCAAAAAAATCAGGCCTTGTACGGGCGTGGAATGTCACCTTATTTCGGAGATCAAAGTTTCACCACTTCCCCGGTTTATGTGGGAGCAGCTGTGTGTGCTTTGTTTTTTATTGCACTCTTCATGTATTCCAGTCCGTTCAAATGGGTATTATTGATAGTGTCAATTTTAGTTTTGATGTTGTCGTGGGGTAAAAACTATCCATCCCTTACCCAGCTATTTATTGATGTATTTCCAATGTATTCTAAGTTCAGGGCGGTCACCATTATTCTGGTGATTGTGGAGTTCACAATCCCTTTATTGGCATTTTTATGGATCAAGGAGCTGGTTAAAAAAGACGATTTCAAAGAGAACTTCAAGATATTGGGCAAAGAATACAAGGTCAAAAAGTACTGGGTTTTTATTGGTGCCAGTGTATTGCTTTTCTTGATTATGTTTATCTCCAAACCAAGTGATGATAAAGACTTTTTGAATCAGAAAGAGCTTCAGGCGGAGAACTATGATTTCCAGTATGAAGAGCAAATGAAGTTTATCAATCAGGCGAAAGAAGATGGCAGATTTCCTGAGCAGTATTTGGGACAGGAAAGTCAAATAGCTCAGACAAATGCAACCGAAACTGTGGACAAAGCAAGAGTCAATAATGAAATCCATCCAAAAATAAGGAGAGAGATATACAACAACGATTTTAATCGCAGTATGGGGATAGCGTTTGCTGCTCTGGTGCTCTGTTTTGCGTTTCTGTGGTTCAGATTTGACTATAGAATTTTTATAGGTGTGCTTACTATTCTAATTCTTGGAGATCAATGGTCTGTCGCTAAACGTTATTTGCACAATGATCCTCCTCAGGATGAATTGGTTCGTCTGGGGGTTGAAGACCCCGGAGATTATAAACAATGGATGTCACAAGAAGATCACTTAATGCCTTACACGGCGGATGGTGCAGACATACAAATTCTATCCAATGAACTTCAAGAAGATGAAACACTTGTCGATAAGATCAATCAATCAATTTCGAACTATGAAGGGGAAGAGAAACCGGCTCCTTTAGCAAAAATGATTCAGTTTCAACGTTACTCTCAAGACCCCAAAACCCAGAGAGTTCAAAAAAATGAGGCCCCCATTCCAGTGAAATTGGCTGAAAAGGTGGCATTCAAGGAATTGAATCAAAACACACATTACCGTGTGCTAAATACCGGGGTAGGCTTAGTTCAGGATGGTGTGTCACCATATTTCCATAAGTCCCTAACAGGTTACCACGGTGCCAAATTGAGTCGATATCAGGATTTGATCGTATTCTATCTTGGGCAGGAACAGGCAGCATTGAGATCCGGTGGTGAAGCTGCTATGGCCAATGCGACCATAACCAATATGTTGAATACGAAATACATCATTACGAATGCTGGAGCAGCACCAGTGAAAAACCCGTATGCATACGGACACGCCTGGTTCGTAAAAGGTTACGAGTCCGTTGAGGACCCCAATGCCGAAATTTTGAGGTTAGGTAGTCTGAACGCCAAGGACTCCGCTATTTTTGATAAAAAGTTCGAAGAACATGTCAACGGATGGGACCTTCAGTATGACAGTGATGCGACCATTGAATTAGTCGACTACAAGCCTAATCATATGACCTATGAAGTGAGCGGAGTAGACACAGATCAATTGGCCGTATTCTCGGAGATCTATTATCCATTGGGTTGGCAGGCATACATTGATGGCAAACCGGTTGACCATTTCAGAGCCAATTACATTTTAAGAGCCCTACGAGTGCCAGCGGGAACTCAGAAAATTGAGTTCAAATATGAGCTTAAGTCTTACTCCTGGACCACCAATGTGTCGCTTGCAGGAAGTTTAATTCTCCTGGCATTGTTCGGTCTGGCCATGTTCAAAGAATTTAAGCCTATGATGGAAACCACAAATGAAGATGAGGCAGCTTAAAAACCAGAAGCCATGTGTGGTATAGTTGGAATTCTTGATACAAAACAGGCTGTTTCTGAGTATGTGCTTAGAAATATGCTTGCTGAGATTGCTCATAGAGGACCTGATGGCGACGGTGTCTCAGTCAAGAATAGCATTGGATTGGGGCATAAAAGGTTGTCGATTATTGATATAGGAGACAGTTCTGCACAACCGATGGCTTCTGATGATAGTCAATACACGCTTACATACAATGGTGAGTTATATAATTACAAAGAACTGCGCAAAGAGTTAATGTCGCTTGGGCATGCATTTAAGACCGAAGGAGATACTGAGGTCATTCTGAAATCCTATATCCAGTGGGGAGAATCTTGTGTAGAGAAGTTTAACGGCATGTTCGCGTTTGCCATTTGGGATGAGCTCAAACAATCATTATACCTGGCGAGAGACAGATATGGCGTAAAACCCTTATACACTTATCAGAAAAATGGTGTTTTCATCTTTGCATCTGAAATCAAAGCCATTCAGAAACATCCGGATTTTAGGACAGAGGTAAACTATGAAGCACTTTTAGAGTACTTTACTTTTCAAAACTTCTTTTTACCCAATACGCTATATCAGAATGTCGATTTGATGGAGCAAGGCACATGGATGAGCGTATCTATAGATGGAAATACTAAAGTGCATCAATACTGGGACTATAATTTTCAGGAAGATGTGCCTATCGATCCTCAAGAGGCCGAAGAAGAATTTGTGCGTTTATTTGAGCAGGCGGTAAGCAGGCAGTTGATGAGTGATGTTCCTGTTGGAAGTTATTTGTCTGGTGGCATGGACTCCGGTTCAATTACTGCTGTGGCAGCCACCAGTTTGCCATATATCAAAACATTTACTTGTGGATTCGATATGAATTCGATTTCCGGTTTGGAAATCCGTTTTGATGAACGAGAAAAGGCCGAGTACATGTCCTACTTGTTTAAAACAGAGCATTACGAAATGGTTTTGAAATCAGGTGATATGGAGCGCATCATGCCTAAATTGTCATGGCATCTGGAAGAACCAAGGGTAGGGCAGAGTTATCCCAATTTCTATGCAGCACAATTGGCCAGCAAGTTTGTGAAAGTTTGTTTGTCGGGAGCAGGCGGTGATGAGTTGTTTGGTGGATACCCATGGCGTTATTACAGAGGGATTTCAAGTGCAAATTTTGATGAATATATAGACAACTACTATCTGTTCTGGCAACGACTGATTCCAAATAAGAGCATTCAAAATGTCTTCTCGCCAGTATGGGATAAGGTATCTCACGTATGGACCAGAGACATCTTTAAGAACGTCTTTAAAAATATGGATCAAACTGCCATTAATACGCCTGAGGACTATTTGAATTTGTCGCAATATATGGAGGCAAAAACCTTCCTGCACGGATTATTGGTGGTTGAGGATAAATTGAGCATGGCGTCAGGTTTGGAGACCAGAGTGCCATTTTTGGACAATGATTTAGTGGATTTTGCCATGAAACTGCCGGCTAATTTGAGAGTTTCTAATTTGGAGCAAGCAGTGAGAATCAATGAAAATGAGGATGGACACAAGCGTCATAAACATTTCCTTAAAACCAATGACGGAAAAATTCTCATGAGACGAGCCATGAAAAAGTACATTCCGGATGAGGTCACCAATCGTGTAAAACAAGGGTTTTCGGCGCCAGATGCGTCCTGGTTCAAGGGAGACAGTATTGACTATGTGCGTGAGACCATTTGCGATAAAAAAGCGAGTATCTATAACTTTTTCGACTTTGACGCAGTACAAGGTTTGGTCAACCAACATTTAAATGGGAAAGAGAACAGACGTTTGTATATCTGGTCTCTATTGTATTTTGAAAATTGGTGTAAACAAAATCTGTGATAAAGCTTAAGCATATAATGGGGAACTTCCCGGTGGCTGGAAAACTGATGTTTCCACTGCACAACAAGAAGAGCATTTTTGCTAAACCTGGTTGGTATTATCCTAAGGTTCATAAAATTCCTTACGCTCCTAATAGTGGGAAAATTGCCATTTTTGGTTTGCCAAAGTCAGGAAATACCTGGATAGTAAGTTTATTATCCGACTACCTGAATGTCCCTGGTGTTGGCGCATATGGATCTGAGAAGTGTGGCGTTACCATGTTGCACGACCCTTTGAGCTATCGCATCAAAATTCGATCAGATTTTCAAAGAGGGGTTTATATCGTAAGAGATGTCAGAGATATTGTGGTGTCATACTTTCACTATGTGCAAACTGATTATTACAAAGAATTGAATGATCCTTTTGTGGCATATCCGGACATAGAGACATTCTACACAAACTATTTCTTGCCAAAGTTAACTGCCAGATACGATTGGTTAAATCACACCCGAGAATATGTTGAGCACGGTCTTCCAATGATTCGGTATGAAGATTTGTACGACAATCCTGAACAAGCACTTGCAGATTTAATTGTGCGCATGGGATTGCCTCTGGATCAAGCGAAGGTGAATGAGGTAATCGAAAAAAACCGTCTTGAGAAATTGGCTAAATCAGGTAAAAAACTCTGGCACAAGGTACCCACTACCCACTTCAGAAAAGGGGGATACGGGGGATATAAAGATGCCATGTCCGACAAACTCATTGCGCGAATCAACCATGATTTCGGAGATGTGCTTGGGAGATGGGGGTATGAGTTATAGGTTTGATTTAGTCCGCAGTACGTTGGGAAACTGAGAGACTGCTTAGGGAAATCAATTTCTGCAATATATTCTTGTTCTGGAGAGGAATTGGCTATTGCTTACTATTTTTAGATATTAATCAATAAGTTATGAAAGGAATATTCAATTCTTTGTTATTAATTCTCTTTTGCGGAGGAGTCCATTCTCAAAATCAAAACAACCGCTGGTATTTCGGAGATGAAGCTGGGATAGACTTTTCAAGTGGTACAGCAGTTGCAGTAACGGATGGTCAGATGCTGGTAGCCGATATGTCTGCCACCGTGAGTGATGCGAGCGGGAACTTATTGTTTTACACCAATGGTGAAACCATTTGGAATGCCAATCATACAGTCATGACAGGTGGTACTGGATTGAATGGCAACTGGGACGGTGGTCAAACAGCCACAATCGTTCAACAACCTGGAAGTACAGACATCTATTATGTGTTTACTCTGGATAAATTGACTCAATCCGGAGGATTAAGCTATACAATTGTGGACATGTCGCTAAGCGGAGGTTTGGGAGCGGTGACCTCACTCAACAATTCTCTAAATACACCTAACACGGAAAAAGCGGTAGCCGTGCTTCATGACAATGGAACAGATATTTGGTTAGTGTCACATGATTGGGGTAATGCCAGTTTTCACGCCTACTTGATAGATAATTCTGGAGTAAACACAACGCCGGTTATTTCTACCGTTGGAGCAACGCATTCAGGGGGCTCTTTAGGGACTTATAATTCTATGGGACAGATGAATGTGTCACCAGATGGAAGTCGTTTAGCACTGGGGATTTATGATCAGAACTTGTTTGAATTACTGGACTTTGATAACAGTTTAGGTGTTGTGTCAAATCCAATAACCATTACTGGTTTTAGTAAAGCCTGGGGATGTGAGTTTTCACCTGACGGAAGTAAGTTATATGTTACCAGATGGCAGGATAATGGTGTTTGGCAAATGGATTTGAGCACCTATACACAATCAGCCATTTCCTCTTCTGTTCAGCAGATAGGTACTGCCGATGGGCCAAATGGCACATATGATGCTGGCTATTTATCATTGGGACCTGATAACAAGATATACATAGCTAAATGGGAAGACGATTATTTGAGTGTGATCAATGATCCCAATAACTTAGGTGTATCTTGTAATTTTGTGAATGATGGTTTATATCTAGGCGGTAAACTCAGTAAAGCAGGACTACCTATTAATGTTCAGGTTCACCCTCAAATAGTTCCAAATATGTCGGTCAACTCAGTTGTAACAGACGTTACGTGCTATGGAGACAGTGATGGAGAAATAACTCTTTCCGTTGTAGGTGGTGTTCCAAGTTATACTTACGATTGGGACGGTTTGTCTTCAACAGGATCAATGGCATCAGGGCTGTCAAATGGAGATTACCCTGTGGAGATTACTGATGCGCTTGGTTGTGTGATTAAAGACACAATAACCGTGAATCAGCCTAGCCAGTTAAATTTGTCGTTTTCAGTCCAGGACATCTCTTGCTATAATGAGCATGATGGAGAAATTACAGCAAATTATTCAGGAGGAACGCCAAGTTTAGGGATTTCATGGATGCACAACGGTTCAATGAATAATACAGAGACGAATTTAAGTGAAGGTTATTATTCGGCAATATTAACAGATGGGAATGGTTGTACACTTATAGATAGCGCATTTGTTAACGAGCCTGATTCTTTATTTCATACCTATACGGATACACTGTGTAAAGGTGATGTTTATTCTTTTGGATCATTACAGTTAACATCAGGAGGTGTCTTCAATGAAATATTTACAACGCCAGAAGGTTGTGATTCGAATGTGACATTGAATTTGATTTATAACGCAATTGACACATCAGTGACTTTTATTAATGGAAGTTTTAAGGCAAACGAGAGTGACTTGATTTACCAATGGATAGACTGCGATTCAGGGATGATAGCTGGAGAGACAGGACAAACCTTTACACCCTCTTCAAATGGAAATTACGCTGTCATAGTTAATAATGGGACATGTTCAGATACTTCCAATTGTCATAGCTTGATGAATGTGTCAATTGAAGAGTATGGTATGCTTGAATTCGGTTTATTCCCTAATCCATCGAGGGATTTTATTCAGCTTAATTATGACGACATTGGGCAGCTTAAGGTATATACAAGCGAAGGAAAATTGGTGCATGCTGAGAATGTTTCTGGTGAGACTATTCTTGACATATCAGGTTTCGCCAAGGGAATTTATATAGCAGAAATTAGGTCTAAAGATGGGCTCTATGGTCGAAAACGCTTTGTGAAGCAATAATTTATCTTCAGATTTTATCCTACCTTCGAGCTACCAAGTTAATTGAATGGGTAGAAGCAAGAACAAACTGAAGATATTTCATGGTCCTTCAAATATTGCCGGAATTGCCGGAGAGTTATCACGCCTTGAAAGAGATCATGGTTTATCGTCCATCAGCACTACCTATGAAACTCCAGATTTAAATTCAAATGAGGATGAGACGCTTGATTTGCCCAAAAGTGGACTTAAACGTTTGATTGTACCACCACTTTTTTTCTTCAAAGCCTTATTTAAGTACAATACTTTCCATTTTTATTTTGGACAGACTTTTTTGTGGTTTGGACTGGATTTAATTATTCTGAAACTCTTTAGAAAAAAGGTGGTGATGACTTATTGTGGTTCGGAGGTTAGATTGATGAAATATGTTGATTTAATAAGAAACCCCTATGCTTCAATTTATGAACAGGAGGTCCAAAAACAACTAGATAAGAAGCATTCACGATGGGTTTGGAGACTTAAGAGTGCGATTGCGTTTAAATACAACACATCTTTTTTTGACAATCGAAAAATTCGAATGATGCGTTTTCATAAGTTATTTGTAGATAGATTTATTGCAATTAGAGATAACTACGCATATGTCAATTTTGTCATTCCGGCGAAAAGAATTGAAGATCAAATTCTTATTAATAATATTTCCGTTTCAAAGCCAACACAATTTAATACATCAAATAAAGTTCCTGTAATATGTCATGCGCCGAGCAATTTGGTTCTTAAAGGTTCAGGGTTTATTGAAGCGGCTTTGGATAATTTGAAGCAAGAGGGTTTGTTGTTTGAGTATCTGAAGATTCAGAATGTTCCCTTTTCTCAAGCAAAAAAAATGATGCAATCTTCTGATGTAGTGGTTGATCAACTTGTACTGGGCGGCATAGGATCAGTCTCCATTGAAGCTATGTCGTACGGCAAACCAGTGGTTGCTTACTTGATGCAAGATGTTATTGACAAACATTGCCCTGATATCCCCGTCTGTAACGCAACAATTGAGAATGTGAAAGACGTTTTACGAGAATTGATCGTTAATAGGGAACTAAGGGAGCAAAAAGGAAAAGAAGGACTGGCTTATATTCACCGTCATTACAATAAGGACAAGATGGTGAACGATATGATTGAGCTCTATACGAGTTTATAGAGATTCAGGAAACTTCTGCTCATTCAAACGCGTATATTGCACTTCAAATGGGGATTGTAGCAAAACAAAGTTCATGGAATTTGGTGTTCATCATCCTGGGATTCGCTGTTGGAGGCTTATCAAAGATCTTCCTCATGCCTCACGTTCTCACTGGTGATCAACTCGGAAAACTGGATTTATTGGTTAATCATGCCATGATTATATCTGTCATCCTCAATTTTGGATTTTCTAACACAATCATCAAGTTTTTTAAAGCGTACGAACTCAAAGGAAAAGCAAAAGAATTGTCTTTTAATCTCCTGGTGTATCCTTTAATACTAGGCGGACTTGTATCACTGGTTCTTATCTTCTTTCCACAATTATACAGTCCTTTGGTCGAAAAGAGTTCTCAGGATTTTATTGAAGACTCTATGTGGATTCTGATGCTTACAGCCTTGTCTTTAACAGCATTCGCCTCATTATCTGCCATTAGTTCTAGCTATCTCAAGAGCGTTTTTCCGATATTCCTGATCGAATTGTTCGTAAGACTGGTCTTCATTGTAGGAGTCATTTTGTTCTATTTCGACTGGATTTCATTCCCGAATCTTGTACTGATCTATGGGGCAGCCTATGTACTCATTGCATTGTTGATTGCCATTAGTTTAAGAGGACGTTTATCGATCAAATCGTCCTACTTCAAGTCTATAGAGAAGAAAGAATGGAAAGACTTGTTTAATTACAGTTCTTTTGCGCTATTAGACAGTGGCGCCAGTAAATTAGTGAACCTTTTGGATGTGCTCATGATCGGTCTACTTATGTCTGCCAAATTCGTAGCGTTTTATACCATGGGAATGGCAATATCTGCAGTCATAAAGATGTCCTCCAGAGCCATCTCGCCCATTGCAAGTCCACTGGTTGCCAAAGCTTGGGCAGAAAATAACCATGAGGAAATTCAAAAGATTTACCACAAGTCCTCCCTCAATCAAATGATCATCGGTAGCTTGATGTTTTGTGCCATATGGGTATCGATCGACCAGATAGAAATGATGTTGCCTGTGGAGTTCAGGCACATCAAGTATGTTGTGTTTTGGTTGGGAATAGGAAACCTATTGAACGTGAGCGCAGGTATCAACGGGAATATCATTGTCAATTCGTCAAGCTATAGAGTGAATCTCTACCTCAATTCTTTATTGTTGGCATTGACTTATCTATTCAATGTTCTCTTGATACCAGAATATGGCATTGAAGGTGCTTCTTTGGCAACCTGTTTGTCGCTCGGAATTTTTAACCTGTTCAAATTCCTTTTTCTATACCGAAAGTGGAATTTTCAACCCTTTACTCCAAAACATCTATGGGTGGTACTGATATTATTGGCCTCAGTGTTTGTTGGGGAACAAATGAATGGTTTATTGAATGGAGGAATCGTCGAATTGTTGGTCAAGTTAGCCTCCATTTCAATCATGTTTTGTGTGACGATTTATGTTTCAAGAATATCCCCAGACTTAAATCAAACTGTACAGGGCGTCTTGAAGCGGTTTAAATAGCTTTCAAGCTCAAATCAAAACATGTTACTGAGTGGGTAAGTGCCCCCATTGAGACATAATCCACTCCGCATTCCGCATAAGAGCGAACAGTATCCTTTGTGATGCCACCAGAAGCTTCTGTTTCGTATTGGTCACCAATGAGCTCAACAGCCTTTCTCAACTCCTTATGGTCAAAATTGTCTAACATAATTCTATGTACATTTCCAACCGACAAAATTTCATCTAGTTCATTTAAATCTCTGGCCTCAATTTCAATTCTTAAGTGCTTGTCATTATCAATATTATATTGATTTGCTGCTTCAATGGCCTCTTTGATCCCACCTGCATAGTCAATGTGATTGTCTTTAATCATCATCATGTCATACAAACCAAATCTATGATTATGACCTCCTCCAATTCTAACGGCTTCTTTTTCCAGAAACCTGAGGAGTGGTGTTGTTTTTCGGGTGTCAAGTACTTTTGTTTTTAAGTCTTCAAGTTGGCGAGAGATTTCATTGGCTTTGGTGGCAATGGCACTCATTCTTTGCATCACATTTAATACGAGCCGTTCGGCAGCCAAAATGGATCTTGATGAACCAGATACGTAGAAAGCAATGTTTCCATAAGCCACGGATGTGCCATCTTCAATGAGTTTTTGAAACTTAAGCTCAGGGTCCATTTCCATGAAGATTTTTTCGGCAACTCTCATACCTGCGATGATCCCGTCATCTTTCACTAAAAGCTTAGCTTTCCCTTCAGCATCAGCCGGAATACATGCCAAAGAAGTATGATCCCCATCCTTAATGTCTTCTTCAATAGCGAGCTTTACAAACGTCTCTAAATTCATAAGGGCAAATCTAGTGATTTGCCCTTATTCAAAATGTCTTTTTTAGACTATGTGACGTTTTATGTCTTTTTTATTCAATTCTGAGCTGATGAATCTTAGAATCTGATCCAACCTGCTTCATATTGATGGTTACCCGATATTTTCCATTAGATGTTTCCAATTCTCCAATGAAGAACTTGATGCCATTTCTCGATTCTCCGTCATGAAGAATTTTAAAACTCGATGGTTTATGCTGACTAAAAAATTTCTTTAAAATCTGTTCAGCTTGTGCTTTACTGTATACATCATCGCTGTCTTTAACCACCAAATCAAGTGAGCTGGTGAAGTTATCAGCCAATTCTTTGGCATCTCCGGACTTAAACGCCGAGCTAACGGTTTCCTTAATGTTTTGCGCAAAGCTTGTTAAGCCAAGACTCAAAACAAATATACAAGTGACTAATAGTTTCATGTTACAGTGTTTTGCAATAATCAAGCCAAAATACTTCTGAGCATCATAGTCTTGATTAATTACTAATTTCACATCTAATTTAAGAAAAAGCTAGGACAAACTCAATGAAAATCGCACTGATCTGGATAGGAAAAACAAAGGAGAGCTACCTACAGGAAGGTGTGAAAGAGTATGTGAAACGACTTCAACGTTATACCAAATTCCAAATCGTTGAAATTCCATATATCAAGAAAAAAGTGTCTGTCGAAGAGCAAAAACAACTCGAAGGGAAACGCCTGATCCAGGAATTTGAGAACTTTCAAAAGGTGATTTTATTGGATGAATGTGGGAAAGCACATACTTCCGTCAAATTTGCAGGTGACATTGAAAAAATGCAATCGATGGGGATTAAGTCCCTTGCCTTTGTTATAGGCGGTGCATACGGATACAGTAAGGAGGTATATGACCAAAGACATATGAAAATGTCTCTATCAGAATTAACTTTTTCCCATCAAATGGTAAGACTTATCTTTACGGAACAGTTGTATCGAGCATATACCATCATTAACAAAGAGCCCTATCATCATATATGAAAGCACTTAATTCCATAGGTCCTATTGATGCGATCGTGGGACCATTGATGATATTGATCATTTTGCTCCTGGCATACAATCGTGGAAGGAGAAAAGGTAAGGAAGAGGAAATTTACAAATACTTTTTCCGCGGGGCAGTAATCAAAATCCTTGGAACACTTGCCTTTTGCGGTATTTACATCTTTTATTTTAGGGGAGGTGATACTTTCGATTATCATCAAAATGCTTCAGCTCTGGTTAATTTAATGTTCAAGGATTTTGGAAATTACATAGATGTAATGCTAAGTTCCAAAGAAGAATACTTATCCTATTTTGACTCTGAGACAGGGTATCTCAATAACAGACATTTTTTAGATACTACTACTTTCAATGTGTCCAGAATACTCATGTTTGCAGAACTAGTGTGTTTTAAGAGCTACATTGGGGCGTCAGTCCTGGTGAGCTATTTGTCATACCTGGGAATTTGGCGAATTTTTAAACTTTTTCACCATTATGGAAAAGGATACGAACGGGGCTTGTTTTACCTGGTTTTGGTGGTGCCATCGGTAATCTTTTGGTCCGGAGGATTGTCCAAGGAAGTACTCATTATGGGGATTTTAGGGAACTTGTTATGGGCTTATTATAAAGTTTTTGTCAAGTTTGAAAGGGGAATTGTGCAAATACTGGTGTTGTTATTTCTCACGTATGTTATGATTTCGATTAAGCCCTATGTTTTCATTGCCTTATTCCCGTCATGTATTTTGTGGGCTTCAATGAGAAGGGTAGTACTGATAAAGAGTACATTTATAAGAGTCCTGGTACTGCCGGCAATTCTTTTCGTTGGATTAGGATTGTCCATTGGTGTTTGGACTGTGGCATCTTCAAGTCTGGGAGAGTATTCTTCGGTTGATGGAATTATTGAGAAAGCAGTGGTGTCTCAGGAAGATTTACAAAATGAAAGGTATCAGGGAAGTTCTTTCGATATAGGAAAGATCGAACCTACTCCGATAGGTGTCTTAAAGAAATTCCCGCAAGCCACCATTGCCGGTATGTTCAGGCCATTCGTTTTTGAAGCTAGAAATTTCGTGATGATATTCAGTGGTCTGGAAAACTTAGTCCTACTCATGTTTTTTGCCATCATGATATTTCGATTCAGACGAATGATTGTGATACTCGTAAACAATGAATTTTTGGTCTTCTGCATGCTTTTTTCTGTCATTTTTGCTTTTGCTGTGGGACTCTCAACCTCCAATTTTGGGGCCTTGGTGAGGTTCAAAATTCCCATGTTACCGTTCTTTGCAGGAGCCTTATATTTGCTTAGTAGAAAAACCAATACTGTGGCCAATTGATGCATCCCAAGATTTCCATTGTAACACCTTCATTTAACCAGGGCGATTTTATTGAGGAAACCATTTGTTCCATTTTGGACCAGGAATATCCCAATTTGGAATACATTATTATAGATGGAGGTAGTACGGATCAAACAGTAGATATCATAAAAAAATATGAGTCTAAGATCCATTACTGGGTTAGCGAAAAAGACCGCGGACAGGCGCATGCCATTCAAAAAGGGTTTGAGCTTGCAACTGGTGATTTTGTCAATTGGATCAATAGTGATGATATTTTGGAGGTAGGTGCATTGCAAAAATTGGCCAGGATGATTAACGATTATCCAGCCATTGATTTTTTCTGTGGTAACTGGTTTGATATAGATGTTAATGGGAAGGTGTTACGAGAAAGAAAGCCTAAACCAAACGTGCAAATTAAGGGGGTATATGAATTTCCTTATGCCCAGCCGGCCAGTTTTTATCGGAAATCCCTTTTGGATCAATTTGGTGGTGTAGATGAAAGCTTTGAGTTCACCATGGACTATGATCTATTCGTTCAATATGCTGTGTTCGGCAGAATGAAGCATGTCGATTTTTCGATTGCAAGATTCAGGGTGTATGAAGAAGCTAAATCAGGCCTCTCCAGCTATCAAAAAATTTGGCGAAAGGATTGCTTTCGTGTATTCTCCAATTTGTTGAGAACCATCAATGCACATGAAGAGATTGATCTGGCCAGGCGTTTTGGAATTTATGTTGAAGAAACCAAAATCTACAATATTGAAGTCAGTGAGGATACCAGAAAAACCGTCTTGGTGGCGTTTCCATTCTTTGCAGCTCGGTGGGCTCATCATTTTTATCTAACAAGGCAATATGAGTTGACCAATCAAATTATAAAGTATGTCTCAGAGGTCAGCCCGGAAGCCTATATTGAATTTGATTTGGCAAAAATTAAATGGCGTTCTAAACTCCAAATCAATCGCTTTAAACACTCGTGAAGAAAGTATCTGTTATCATACCAGCTTATAATTGCGAACGGTTTGTTGAAAAATCGGTAAGATCTATTTTAGCGCAATCCTATCAAAACCTGGAAATATTGATTTGTGACGATGGGTCTACAGATGCTACAAAAACCGTATTGGATAAGTTCTCAGATCCCCGAATTGTAAGATTAGACAATGCCACCAATCGCGGTAATGTTTTCACCAGGAATAAACTATTTGGGCAGGCTACGGGAGATTACCTGTGTATTCAGGATGCTGATGATTGGTCCGATGAAGACCGAATAAGCCGTCAACTTGCACAAATGAATCAAGATCATGTGCAAGTTGTAGGAACTAACTTCTATCGCGTATATGATGGGCATAAAGTGCTAAAGCACCCCTTCGAAGATTATGTGATGGAAAGAGGGACATACGAGAAGTTTCGATTTGCTCTGGCCTCAGTCATGCTTACTAAAGAAGTTTACCAGTCAATTGGTCCAATCCCTCAACTATTAGAGAAAATGATTGCTGAGGATAATTATTGGCTTACCAAGATCAATGAGGCATACGATATTTCTGTTATTGGAAGTCCATTGTACTACTACAGAGATGTTGTGGGGTCATTGACAAGGAAATTCAATAGAGAAAATCTGACGGCAGTTCCATTAATTAAAGAATTGAAAAGGCAAAGACAGGCCTCTGGGACAGACTGGGTGGAGCAAAATAACGCCAATGCGATCAGGAATTTCAAAGAACAGCTTCTCAGTGATGCAAACTGGTTGTCTCATGAACTTCTGAAAAAGGCTATTAATATGGTGGACACAGAGCCAAATCAAGCAAAAAAAATAGTGACAGAAGTGAAAGGTCTCCTTGGACTCAAGTTATATTCAAAACGTCTATATTGGAACTATTTAAAAGCCAGAATAAGAGGATGAAAATTGCATTGGTCATGTTTGGTGAGATTTCAGATGAAGCGTCAAGACTGCATCTCAACCATTTAAACAATGTTTTGTACCAAGGGTTTAAGTCCGAGTTTAAGGAATTAAGCTGTTTTTGCCTGGAGTGTGATAACAACATAACAGCCAATAGTTTTGTGAAGTCATGGTTCAATAAAAGGCGTATTATAACTCAGAAAATGTCTGGTAAGAAAAGAAATTATGAAGATCTCATCAGCGACTTTGAAACTTGGGTGTCTGCCAGGCTGAGAAGAAAGGAATATGATTTTATTTTTATGACAAGATCATTGAATCTTCAGCTAGATGAAAAAGTCGCTACCGGAGGTATTGTGGTGACATTTCCGTTCGACTACATAGACCGTGTTTTGGAAAAGGAAAGAATTTCATACAATTATCAAGAGGAATCATACTATTCTAATCAGGAAAGAATTGCCAAACAAAAGCACATTCTAAACTCCTGGAATTTCATGGTTCCGGGAACCCCAAGTGAATTGTCACGGAGAATTTTTTCATCAAGCTATGCACATTATGTCCACCCATCAAGCATTTATGAGGCACCGGACACATTTAAATTATCTGTAACTCCAAGTTCCGATGAAGTCGTTTTTGTGACCACAACTCATGAGAATAGTCTCAAAAAAGGGGTGACACAAGTCTTGGAAGCCTGGAAGGTTTTTCAGGATAGGAACCCGAAATTGAAGACCCGCCTGAATGTTGTGGGCAGATTAAATGACCAATTGAAGGCACTTTATAATCAAATAGAAACCAGGAACGTACATTATCTGGGGCAACAGAAGAACATTCAAAATATATATGCTCAATCTCATTTTTTGGTTTGCGGAAGCCTTATTGAGTTAGGTCCCAGAACCATAAGACAAGCATTGAAAATGGGGCTGCCAGTTATCGCCTCTAATCAATGCGGCATGGCCGATCAGATTGGAAGTGAGGAAGGCTATGTTTTTGCGTTAAATGCCCCTGATCGATTGGCAAACATTTTTGAGCAAGCAATCGGTGCGGATTGGAATAAGATGAGTATCGCCTGCCAAAAAAAAGCCAATAGCTTTAGCACGGAAAGCTATGTTAACGAGATTATTCACGAAATCAAGCAACGTTTTGACTGACCATGAACTGATATTGATTGTCGGAGGACAGAGGTGCGGGAGTACTCTGCTTCATGATTTGCTGGTGAGTCATCCGGAGATTTCAGGACTAAAGAAAACGTTTCCTGAGGCAAAAACTTTTATAAAAAAGACCGTTGATAAAGCGCACTATTTAACTCAATTCGAAAACGCAAATTGTCATTTTTTGATGGAAAAATCTACGTCTTATCACGAGTTTCCTTCAAGTATTAAACATGCGACCACAGTTTTTGATAAATGCAAGTTCCTAATGATCCTAAGAAATCCAGTTGACAGGGCATTGAGTAATTATGCATTTTCAGTCCAAAATGGTTTGGAAAATCGTCCGATTGAAGAAGCCATATTCTCTGATGAACCAAGACCTTATGCGTCTTCTGTCAACCCTTTCGACTATATCAATCGAGGAAAATACATCAACTATATCAGAGCCATTAAGAATGAAACTTCAGAGCTTAACCTTCATATTGTCATTCTGGAAGAATTGTTGGAGGTGCCTCAAAGGGAACTCAATAATGTGTCTGATTTCCTTGGTGTCAGTGATCAATTCAACACGGAAATACTTCAAAAGAAGATCAATTCGAGTGATAAAAGAATGCATGAAAACCTGGAAAGCATAAGAAGCAAATTATTTTCGATCTTTGCCTCAACCAATCAAGACCTCTTCCAATATATGGGCAGAGAAATAGATGCATGGAAATAATACGTTTTAGTGAACCCTACATTACTGGCAAAGAAGAAACCTATTTGAAAGAGGTTTTTTTGTCTAAGAGATTCTCCGGGAACGGTGATTTTACAAAACGTTGTCAGAGCTTTCTGGAAGATACATTCTCTTTTAATAAAGTGTTATTGACTCAGTCATGCACGGATGCACTTGAGATGAGCGCACTTTTATGCAATATCCAACCTGGAGATGAGGTAATTATGCCCAGTTATACGTTTGTGTCTACAGCCAATGCCTTTGAGCTGAGAGGTGCACGAATTGTCTTCTGCGATTCCATGCAAACTCACCCCAACATGGATGTAAATTTGCTTGAAGAACTTATTACCAGTAAGACCAAAGCTGTGGTCTGTGTGCATTATGGAGGGGTTCCCTGCGATATGCAAAGTCTGTCGGAAATCTGCAAGAAACACGGTATTTATTTAATAGAGGACGCTGCTCAAGCTATTGGTGTCAAACATAAAGATGCTTATCTGGGAGCTTATGGAGATTTATCCTGTTTTTCCTTTCATGAAACGAAAAATATTGGATCCGGAGAAGGTGGTTGTTTGGTGATCAATAATGATCAATTCATAGATAGAAGTGAGATTATTTGGGAGAAAGGAACCAATCGTGCGGCGTTTTACAGACATGAGGTAGACAAGTACGGCTGGGTGGATGTAGGCTCATCATTTTTACCTTCAGAGTTTACAGCCGCAATTTTATTGGCACAACTTGAAATGTATGAGCATATTAATAACAAACGAATGGGCCTTTGGAAACGATATGAGGAGAATCTGAATAAATTGGATGAGCTTAATCATGTTGCCAATAACTTGAATAATGCTCCCCATAACGCACATGTGTTCTATGTGATGCTAAAGGGGGAAGACCAACGCAATGCCTTAATGGCTCATCTGAATCAGGAAGGGGTAAAAGCAGTGTTTCATTATCAAAGCTTGCACAAATCTGAAAAGTATCTTCAAACTCAAGAATATAAGACTTTACCGGCGTCAGAAAGGTTCGAATCCTGCTTGCTTAGATTGCCATTGCACGCCAATATGACCCTCCATCAAGTGGATGTGATTTGTGAAAAAATTGCTCAATTTTTCTAACATGAGAGTGCTCATTGTTTTGGAAACACTCAGTGCTGGAGGAGCAGAAATTTTCGCCATGAATTGGGCAACGCAAGCCAATAAAGAAGGTGTAGAGACGGATATTTATTGCTTCCACAGGCGTTTGTCAAAACAGTCAACCATCGAAACTAATTTAATTGGAACCAAAACCAAATATGCCTTCAAGGGTGTTTTACTGGACAAATTGGTTTCCAAATTTGACAGTGCGTTGAGAAAAATTGGCCTTTCTAAGTCAATCAGGAACTATAAGATTAAACGAGACCTCAAACATTTGATGAAAGGCTATGATGTTGTACACAGTCACTTGTTACCTGCTGATTGGATGGTTTCGACGGTTGATCGTCCTCAGAGATGTCTGCATTTCACTACCATTCATGGCGATTATTTGAGGCATCACTCAACGCCCGAAAACGAACGAAAGATAGATGGATTGGAAGGTAAATTTCGAGACATTTGGGATTCACTGAATGGGATGGTATGCATCACTGATCATCAAATCGTTTTTTTTAATCAGGAGTTAAAAGTTGATGTGCCTTTAAGAAAAATCTATAATGGCTTTTCCAAGAAGACTGCCAACCACCTTAAATCAGATGATGTTTTCAAGATTGGAATGGTGAGTAGGGGAATCAAAGAAAAGGGCTGGAAACAAGCGTGTGAGGCATTTGTTTTGGCAGAGATACCCAATTCCGAGTTGCTTTTGATTGGAGAAAGTGACTATCTGTTAGAATTAAAAGATGCATACCGCACTACTCCCGAAATCAAGTTTTTAGGCTACCAGGCAGAGCCTCAGAAGTTAATAGGTGCTTTCGATTTGGGCTTACTTCCAAGCTACTACGGAAGTGAAAGTTTGCCCACCGTCGTCATAGAATATTTGAATGCCGGAGTTCCTGTGATTGCAACAAAAATTGGAGAAGTCCGCAATATGTTGACTACAGATTCGGGACTCGCTGGAGCCATCATTGAATTGGAAAACGGTGTTTGCCCTCCTGAAAAGCTGAGTGAACAAATGAGGATGTTTTGGTCTAACCAAAGTATGTTCATTCAGCTGAAAGAAAATGCCCGCTTGGCCTCCCAAAAATTTGGTGTGGAACAATGCGTAACGAACTATCTTGAATTTTATAAGGATTGTTCTACTTTTACTACTCGCAATGAGACGGCTTAAAAACAAAATCCTTATTTGGTTTCGGTGTGTTAGAAAGTTTGGCTTCTATCAGGGGAGTAAGATTTTTTTTCAGCTATTTGGGAGCAAAGGATCCATTCGATCCTCAAAATTGCCCGGTGAATTAAACTTTAGGCCTAAAAATTCAGAGGATATTTACACCTTCCAGGAACTCTTTTTGGCAGAGCAATATCAGTTTGATTTTCCTGTAGAGATTAAAACAATTGTAGATGCGGGTGCCAATATTGGCTATGCCTCTGTTTACTTATCGGCAAAATATCCAAATGCCAATATCATTGCGCTTGAACCAGATGCTGAGAACTTTGCTTTGCTCGAGAAAAATACAATTGGATTGAAAAACGTAACGTGCATTAATAAGGCCTTATGGAATGATGAGATGGGGATTCAAATAATGAATCAAGAGTCTGGAAACAGGGGCTACATGGTTGAGAAATCGCAGTCCGACCAAATCATTGAATCGACTACGGTTGAAGCGCTGATGTCTCTGTATGGTTGGAATACAATAGATTTATTTAAAATTGATATCGAAGGAGCCGAACAAGAAGTGTTTGAGCATGGTGCCGATAAATGGCTCAATAAAACCAATGCCATGTTTATAGAGTTGCACGACCGCATGAAGCCGCATTCTTCAAAACCTGTTTTTAAGGCCGTATCAAATCATGATTTTTTGTTTGATATGAAGGGAGAGAATTTAGTGTTCTACAAAACGAATAAAGCATGATATATTTAGTAACTGGGGTAGCAGGTTTTATTGGAGCTCGGACAGCACAGATGCTGATGGATCGTGGCGAAACCGTTGTCGGTATTGATAATGTCAACGATTATTATGATGTCAAACTCAAAGAACTCCGACTGAATTATCTTAAGAAGAATGCACATTTTAGTTTTGAGGAACTGGATATAGAAAACGCAAGTGCCTTAAGTCAATTATTCGGCAAGTACCAGTTCAAAGCCATTTTTAACCTGGCGGGTAGAGCAGGGGTGAGAGCCAGTTTAAATCTACCCGTTGAATACCTGGATACGAATACCAGAGGTACCATTAATTTGCTAGAACTTTGTCAAAAACATGGCATTGAGAATTTTGTTACGGCTTCTTCTTCTTCAGTCTATTCAAATGTAGAAACACCTTTTAAAGAAGATCAAAAAGTAGATGCCCCAATATCTCCCTATGCCGCTAGTAAAAGAGCCGCTGAGTTAATGGCTCATACTTACACTTTTCAATATGGACTCAATGTGAGTGCCTTGAGATTTTTTACCGTTTACGGACCGTTTGGTCGACCAGATATGAGTGTGTTGAGGTTTATTCGATGGATAGACAAGCAGGAACCCATTCAACTATTTGGAACCGGAAAACAGGCAAGAGATTTTACGTACATAGACGATATTGTTGAAGGAATTCTTGCAGCCGAGGAGAAAAACAAGGGCTTTGAGGTTTACAATTTAGGGGGAGGTAACAATCCTATTTCCATGCTCCAACTCATCAAGGAGATTGGTACACAGCTAGATCAGGAACCCATTATAAATTTTTTACCAAGTCATAATGCGGATGTGGAAGTTACCTGGGCGGACATTGATAAGGCAAAAAAACATTTGGGCTGGTCTCCTAAAGTGAGCCTAACCGATGGTATTTCTGAAACCATCAGTTGGTATCGGAAACATAAAGATGACTTGAATAAGATTCAATTTTAAGTGAAGATTTTATTGTTGATACCAGAGCTGGGAAAAGGTGGCGCTCAACGTTCACTTTCAAAACTAGCCATGGCTTTGAGTGAACAGCATGAGGTACATGTACTGACTTTTCACAGCAACTACGAGCAAACCTATGAGCTACCGGTTGCCCCTCAATCATTGGGTCAGTTGCAAAGTTCCACTCTGGCAAAGTTAACAGAGTGGAGAAGGCGATTGAAGAGGCTGAAAACTTTCAAGCAAGAACACAAAATAGACGTGAGCATCAGCTTTTTAGAAGGTGCCAATTACTTAAATGCCTTGTCAGGAAAAGGGCACAAAACCATATTGAGTGTTAGAGGGTCCAAGCAGTTCGACCACAAAATATCAGGTTTTTCAGGGTGGATTAGAAAAAAAATCTTGATTCCCAGATGGTTCAACAAAGCCAACAAAATTGTTTGCGTGTCAGACGGCATTGCCGATGAGATGGCGCATTTTTTTAAGATCAGAAAAGATAAATTAAGTGTTGTCAAGAATTTCTACAATGTCAAACAGATTCAGGCAGATGCTGCCCAAAAAGTAGATGCTCAGTATGAGGACGTTTTCTCGAAGACCTGTATCGTCTTTTCAGGCAGACTGGATATTCAAAAGGAACCGCTTGGTTTGTTAAATGCTTTTGCTTTATTGAAGAAAGAAAGGGATGTGAGATTGCTTATGCTCGGGGACGGTGTGTTGAGTGAATCAATAAAAAGCAAGAGTCAGATTTTGGGCTTGACGTGTGGTGTTGAACCAAACAATGATGTGGTTCTGTTGGGCTATCAAACCAATCCTTTTGCTTTTATTTCCACAGGTCAGTTATTTGTTCTGTCGAGTTCCTGGGAAGGATTTCCCAATGCCCTGGCAGAGGCAATTTTATGTGAAACGCCAGTTATAAGTACCGATTGTCCCACTGGTCCCCGAGAGATTTTAGAAGCTGATATCAAAGGATTTGACACTATTCGCAAACCCTTGTCAACTAAAAAAGGCACTTTGATGCCCTTGTTGAATACCGGAAATTCTGAGGTGTATGCTCTTTGGGCCAGGGAAATGGCAGCATCACTTGATAGAGATACTAGTGAAGAGGTGGGTCAAGCTTTTAAGTACATATCTACATTTACTCATGACAGGATCATGTCGCAGTGGGAAAACGAGATCGCATCATGAGGAAAATACTGGTCATATTAAACTCAAAAGACATCACAGGCGCATATTTGTCAATTATGAAGACGTGTCAAGATCTTCAAACACAATTTGAGTTCCATTTTGCCTTGCCAGTGGAGTCCAATTTGTTCGGATTAGTTGAAAATGAAGGATTCAAAACAGTACCTTATGATCCGATATATTTGAGCAAATCATTGGAGAATTTGAAGTATCTGCCAAGACTCAGGAAGGATGCTCAAAATCTTTTGACATATATGCGATCTAATGACATTGATTTGGTGCACGTGAACGACATCTACAATCAAGTTGGTCAACGGATCAAAAAAGAGGCTCCGGATACTAAATTAGTTCAGCATGTTCGACTTAAAAAGGACTCTTATATCAAACTTTTGTATCCATATTTCGCAAAAAAAGCGTTGAAACGTGCGGATGCTGTTATAGCGGTTTCAAAATCCGTTCAAGATGATTTGCCTCAATCGGAAAAGGTATATTGCATATATAATTCAATTGCATCTACTCAGTTGCATCCTGAATATAAAATCAGGGAAGGAGAAGGGATTGTGATCTCCTATTTTGGCAGATTGATGCCGGGCAAGGGACAAAAAATGATGCTTGAAGCATTTAATCAGGCTTATCAAAAGAATCCAAATATCAAACTTCAGTTTGTCGGAGGATTGCCAGAAGATTTAGAATTTGGGAGAGACCTGATGGCATGGTCTCAGACCAATGATTTAGAAAAAGTGGTGAGTTTTCATGACTTTACAGAAGATGTGGAAGGCTTAATGAAGGGATCAGATTTAGTTGTCAACTTCTCAGTATCAGAATCCTTCTCAAGAGTTTGTTTGGAAGCACTCATGTACGGAGTGCCTTTAATTTCATCTGATTGTGGAGGTCCTGCAGAATTGTTCGAACACAACAAATCCGGCATCTTGGTCCCGAATAAGGATGTCAATCGTTTGTCGGAAGCTGTTTTAAGATTATCAGATGATTCAGACCTCAGAAAACGATTTTCAGAAGCAGGTAAAAAGTACGTTCACGAAAAATTTTCACGAGAAAACACCAGTGAAAAGCTAGCTTTGTTGTATAAAAAACTTTTAAAGACATGACGATTGTATTCGCTACGAACAATCCCAATAAATTAAGTGAGATTAGACAGTTATTGGGCGATGAATTCGAGATTTTAAGCTTGGCCGATATTGATTTGGAAGGAGACATTCCTGAAGATCATGAGACATTGGAGGAGAACGCCATTCAAAAGGCAGAATACATTTTTAGTAAGTGCGAATTACCATGTTTTGCAGATGATACTGGATTAGAAATTGAGGCTCTGGATGGTCGTCCAGGTGTATATTCTGCCAGGTATGCGGGGGAAGATTGTTTGGCAGAGAATAACATGGCTAAGGTGTTGGAGGAAATGTCTGATGTACATAATAGAAAAGCCGCCTTTAGGACGGTAATAGCTCTAATAATGAACGGAGAAATCATGACTTTTGAAGGGAAAATAGACGGTGAAATTACTCGAGAGAAAAGAGGTTTATACGGGTTTGGTTACGACCCCATCTTTCAACCCGATGGGCATCCGGTTACTTTTGCCGAAATGTGGGTTGAACAGAAGAATGAACTATCTCATAGAGGCAGGGCCGTGAAGAAACTGGTTGAATTTTTAAAAGAGAACCTAAACTAACTCACTTTTTTATTCGCCTTCAGGGAGTGAATAGATGCCCATATCTCTATTTTGGTGCCTTGTCCTGATCGAGCGCTTACGGATAGCTTTCCTTCCAGGTGATTCACGCGTTCTTGAATTCCCTTTAGACCAAAACCACCTTGTTTTGTATGTTGTATCTTTTCGGGATCGAATCCCACGCCATCGTCCTGAATTAAAACAAAGAGTTCGCCTGTGTCTTTGAGCCTTAAGTTGATCGTGACTGAGCTGCATTGAGCATATTTGGCAATGTTGTTGACAGCTTCTTGTACAATGCGATAGATACTGACTTCTCTTTCAGAACTGAGCATGTTGTCAATCGAATCTATATTTGAATCAACACTAACTTCAGTATGTTCAAAGGTTTCATCGATCAAGACTTCAATGGCACCTTTCAATCCGAGTTTATCCAACTGCTGAGGCCTAAGTGCTTCCGATACATCTCGAACTTCCTGAATGGCTGCTCCAACAGAGGCAATGATACTCGTCTCAGTCCAGTTCGCACCTTGCAAAGAATTCTTTATAATAGACAAACGTTGACCAAGTCCATCATGTAAATCATGAGCTATGCTCTTTCTTTCCTCCTCTTGCCAATACACCAGCTCCCTGGCCATTTTTACTCTCATCTCCTTTTCCCTCATAATTGCTTCACTCCTTCGCTTTAGGCGCATTCCAATGGCAATGGTTGTAATCAGTCCCGCAATTAGGGAGAGAATAATGATCCAGTTCATCAATTGAGCGCGTTCATTTTCCTTTTCCAATACTTCTCGTTTAACGGATAAAGTGTTTTCTTTTAATTGAGCTTCTTTTAGAGCTGTTTTTTGAGCTTCTATCAAACGTTCCTTTTCATATCTGTATTTTTCTTCCTGTCGAATGGCGGCTTTGTCATTTTCCATATTTTCTGTGGAATCGCGCATGGAGATATATACCTGATACATGTCATAGGCATCTTTATGCTTGCCTTGTTGATCGAAAATCAGGTGTAAAATTCGACTAGAATTACTAATGATGAATGGACTGCCTAATTCCCGCCCTCCTTCAAGCGACTCATATGCCATGGCAGTAGCGGAATCAATCATTCCCAATTCAAAATAACATTCTGCCAGGAAAGAAGTGTTTTGGTATTGCGCAAACTGATCTCCGGTTTGTTCGAAGAGACGTCTTGAGGAGTGATAGGCAGGCAGGGCTTTTTCACAATCATTGAGATCGGAGTGGATGCTTGCATAAAGTTCAATTGACCGCGCTTGAAGGTGCAGGATATCTTGAGGCTTGCTGATGTTAAGAGAAGAATCAAGGTAGGTTCTGGAAGACGTATAATCTTTCATTCTGTAGTAGATAGTCCCCAGCTGATGATAAGTCATGGCCGTTAAATAAGAGTCGTCTTCTTGTTGAGCGAGTTTCAGTGCTCGCATCCCATAGGTCAGCGCCTCATCAAAATGATCCTGTGTAAGTGTTACCTGAGCTAAATCGTTCAAGCTGTATATAATGCCTTCAGTTTTGCCAATTTTTTCTGCAATTTCAAGTGAGGACATAAAGTAATCCAAAGACTTTTGAATTTGCGATCGACTCAGCGCAATGCTACCTAAATTTCCATACACCGTATTGGCACCACCCTCATGTCCAACCTGTTTAAAGAGCCTTAGGGCGGCCAGATTTTCTGTTTCAGCTTGGTCAAATTCACCAGTGCGCATGAATAGAACGCCTAAAGCCACTCTTGTTTTGCCAATATAAAGTCTATCCTTTTGCCTATCATCGATCTCACATGCTTTTCTATAGTGCGTTTCAGATTGTTCAGTTTGTCCGGAAGACAAGGCCAGGTTTCCTCTTAAATACCATGATCGAGCTATCCATCTATTGGACTGAATCGATTTTGCAAATGCCTGTAATTGATCAATGCTTGCTTTACATGAGTCAGGGTTGAGGTAGGTCAATTCCCATACCATGTCGTCCAGAGCTTGCAGTCGGACAGTGTCTTCTTGAGATTGGTCTAACCATATTCTGTGAAGGCTGTCCAGTTCTTGTCCTTTTAAAAAAGTAGTGACTAGATACAACAATATGGTCAGTGCAAACTTCATCTTATCGAATGCCCTTATACTGGTCAGTTAACATATTTCAACAGAACTTTTCTGATCGCATCAGGATCATTGCTGCTGTGGATGTCATTTTTAAATACTTGAATCAGATCTTCTGTCAAATCATGTCTTAAACCAAGAGTCAAACCTATTTTTTTTGCACACAATTCCTCTTCAGAACTTGCATGACTGTCCATATTCATCATAGAAAGTGCATGAAAAAAGAATTGCATGCGTTCGTGCTCATTGCTGGGTTTAATTTGAATATGGGATTCGGGATTGCGCCAGATTTTCTCAAAATCAGACATTTGGAGATCCATTTTTTGGGCAGTATCCCTTAAAAAGTTTAGCTCAAAATCGTGAATTGCTTCATCAGCCTTTGCCATCATGCTCAATATGGCTACCAATGTAAATTTTCTCTTCTGTATATTCTCGTAGCTCTGTTCCATCTCCAAGTATTATCTTTGCACTTTAAATCTAGTTAAAATGATCCATTTAAAGACTCTGGAAGAAATTGAATTGATGAGAGAAGCTGCATTGGTCGTGTCTAAGACCTTGGGAATGCTGGCCTCTGAAATCAAACCAGGGGTGGATACATTGAAATTGGATGCCATGGCAGAGGAATTTATTCGCGAGCAAGAGGCACTGCCTGGGTTTTTAGGTTTGTACGATTGCCCCAACACCATATTAACTTCTGTCAACGAACAAGTAGTTCATGGTTTACCTACCAAAAGACCACTGCAGGATGGAGATATTGTATCTGTAGATTGTGGGGCGATCAAGCATGGTTTTTATGGAGATCATGCCTATACCTTCTATGTTGGTGAGGTGAAGGAAGAGATCAAATTGCTTTGTGAAAGGACTAAAAGTTACTTATACAAAGGCATTGCTCAAATGAAAGAAGGCGGTCGGGTTGGCGACATTGGTGCAGAAATTCAGTGGCATGCTGAAAAAGACGGTTATGGTGTTGTCAGAGAGTTAGTTGGACACGGTTTAGGAAGAAGTTTGCATGAAGATCCTCAGGTGCCCAATTATGGAAAAAAGGGCAGAGGTGCCAAACTCAATAATGGCATTGTTCTGGCAATCGAACCTATGATCAATATGGGAACTCACCGGGTAAGTCAGTTAAATGATGGTTGGACCATTATCTCTGCAGATAGAAAACCAAGTGCACATTTTGAACATGATGTGGCTCTGGTGGATGGTACTCCGGAGATTTTATCAACTTTTGATTACGTGGAAGATGTACTCGGAATTGAAAGATCGACTCCGCGCCCCAGAAAAATTCTTGCTTAGTTAAAGTATAAAAATCGCGGCAAAAATGAATATCACAATGATGATCAGGTATTGCCAGATATCTACAAAGTAAGGGAAGTACTTTTTATAAACGGCTTTGATTTTTTTTATCATTTTGCCAAACCTTTAGTAGTGAATTCGTCCCAGTATTTGTTGAAATCAGTATCCTCAGAAGTTATGATTTTGTGGTGGCTTAAGAGTAGTTTTAGATCGCAGAGCTCTTCAAATAAATCCAAATCGTGAGATGAAACAATGATAAGTTTGCCAGCTTCAGAGATGAAGCTTAGTTGTTTCAAAAGTTCTTGTTTCGAGGGATAATCAAGAAATGCTGTTGGTTCGTCCAGAAGCAAAATAGAGGTCTCCTGTGCCAGAGCTGAGGCAATGATGGCTTTCTGTTTTTGCCCATCACTGCATTCGGAAATAAGCTGTTGTTTGATGTCTGAAATTCCCATTAATTCAAGACTGTTTTCTACCAGCTCAATGTCATGAGTTTTTAGTTTGCCTAACCAGGATAGGTGAGGAATTCGGCCATTAGAAACCACATCCCAAACGGTTAAATTGCCATAGGACAGAATTTGAGTGGGGCAATAAGAGACCTTTTTAGCAAGAAGTTTTCCAGGAATTTCAGAAATATTTTGATGGTGGATGAAGATGTTCCCACGCCTCAATGCTTGTAAACCAATGATGGTTTTGAAGAGTGTAGATTTTCCCGTGCCGTTTTTTCCAAACAAACCAATAATTCCGGAGTTGGGAAGTTCAAAGTCTATTGCTTCAATTAAATCATGATCGTAACCTATATGTGCATTCTCAAATCGAATCATCTGATAGATTTTTGGTATTTGAGCAAAATAATGATTACCACAGGAGCACCAATCAAAGCGCTGGCTACATTTACCGGAAGTGTTCGATCGTCACCAGGAAGCCTGGAAATGATATCACACAATAATCCGAAACAGGCTCCTGTCAATAAGACTAAGGGAATCATCACCTGATGGTTGGCTGTTTTCACAATGAACCGAACCAGGTTGGGAACTGCCAGACCAACGAATGCAATTGGACCGCAATACGCTGTAATGCTTCCCGCCAAGACCGCTGTTATAAACAGTATCCAGGTTCTCAAAGACTTAACTCTAAATCCAAGGGCGTGGGCACCAGATTCTCCCATTAGCAAAGCATTCAATCCTTTCGAGAAGGCAAAACATATCGCCACACTCATCATAACAAACACCGCCAATGTGGGCAAATGTGTTTTGCCAACTGCTGAAAAATCTCCCATAGTCCATATTACAAAGGATCTGAGTGCCGAGCTGTCAGCATAATACTCCAATAAACTTACACAAGCACTGCAAAAACTTGCAATCATCACACCAATAATGAGTAATATCGTACCGGATGAGAGCATTCTTGAGGCAAACAATATGAGTGACGAAATCGTCAAAGCACCTAGAATAGCAGCAAAAGGTAATGACATGTCTCCAAGTGTACTCCCCGCAAGAATGGTTAGAGCAACAAAAAGTGATGCCCCGCTAGACACCCCAAGAATATGAGGTCCGGCCAGAATATTCGTGAAAAGAGTTTGCATGATGAGTCCGGATACCGCCAAACCGGCTCCAGCTAAAATAGCGACTAAAGATCTGGGCAATCTCAGCTCTTGAATGATATAAGCCTCTGGAGATGAATCGGCAGACTTGAATAAACTCTTAATCGCCTCCATAAAACCAATGTCGGCAGAACCTAGTCCTATTCCAAGGATAAATAGAACCAATAGCAATAGGCCTAATAGCAGATATGTCAATTTACCTGTAGTCATTCAATTTCTTTGAAAAAATACAATTGTTCAGGTTTTCCACCAAAATGACAAATCTCAACCAGATCAGATAAAATTTTATCACATCTCAACACACTTTCTTCCCAATACCAAATAACCCCTTCATAACCTGTTTTTTTGTTGTAGTTGAATATTTTTCCGGAGTTAAATGCTTTAAAATCTTCAAAGTTTGTATGTGCGTTTAGCAGTGATTCTTTGGTGTTATGTCCGCAACTTAGCCACAGTGCGTTGTCTTTTTGAGCGTAGGTGATGCTTTCGAGATCAAGCGTTAAACTTCCCGTTTCTTGATTTTTTACCCAGGGATATTGGATGTTTCCATCTTCAAAAATTTGAGCGATGAAACTGCGGCCTCCTGGAACACTCCAACTTCCTTTATAAGGTGCGCCATACAGGAAACCATCACGAAATTCTGGTAGCATTGATGCTCGGTTTTTGATCTCATTGTAGTTCGATTTTATGCCATCGAAAATGCTGTTGGCCAACCTTTCTTTGTTTAATAAAACGCCAAATAATTTAATCCATTCGGTTCTGCCGAGAGGGGTAGATTCTTGCCATTCATAGTTTTCTATTACTGGAATTCCCGCATCTTTGAGTTGTTCAATTTTGACGGAGTTGTCTCCAAATCCGGAGATCATAACCAAATCCGGTTTTAACATGATAATGCTTTCAATGTCTGCCGTTGCAAAATCGCCCAACTCTTTGATTTTACCATTTTTCATGTTCTCCTGGATCTCTCTCTGAGCTGTGTAGTAGGTTTGGCTAAATCCTGAGACAATAGAGCTTCCGCCCAGAGTATCTATCATGTATAAATGGGGCGCTGAGAAAATAACTGCATTCTTTATGGGAATCTGGATGAAGTTGTTACACGATTGATATGTCTCTTTGTCGGTTGAGAGAATGAAGGATTGTTCGCCTCCGTCCTTATTGGAAGTATGAACGGCATAGCCATCCGTATCTTTTAATCTATCAATAGTCAGGCGAGCACTTTGGTCACAAATTGTGTCATCCGTGGTTTCAGGAAGTGTGCATGAAGATTTTTCCTGAGAACAACCGACCAGAAGCGTAACTGCAATAAGCAGCAGATTACGCCAGAACATTGTGACCTTTTAGAGTATCGAGTACAAATTGAATGCGCTCTTCTACCGAACCTGGTTCTATGATGACTATTTCGAATCCAAGATCTTCATAAGTAGCAATTAATGAAGATTCTATTCGAAGAGCCTCTTCACTGGATTCTTTCCTTTCTTTGTCATTGACGTAAATGTCTTCCCAAAATGGAGTCAGAAAGATTTTTGGAAAATAATTGATCTCCGGCATCATGGTTTTGATCCCCAAATCTTCATCTATGTCCGCTACTTTGAGGTAGGCAATGGTATCAGGAAGTCCTCTATCGAAAAAAACAAGATCGAATGAGTCCGACTCATCAATATATGTTTCCGTGAGGTGTTTGACTTTTTCTGAGAAGCCGACTACATTGTCCCAGGGTAGGCAGTCGCTCACACCTTGTTCCTTTTTAATGACGGATCGTGCTGCCTCTTCAAAACACTTGTATCCGCGTTTAGACAAACCATCGACAATGGACGTTTTTCCCGTTCCCGGAGCTCCCGTAATGATGATTTTATGGTTTGAAAAGGGCATCTACACAAATATCTGAAAAATTAGTTTAACCGAACAAATTAAGCGGTCTATTGTTTCTATCTCATGGACGCTATCATGTGGTTGAGAAGAGATCTCAGGATTGAGGATAATCATGCACTATACAGGGCATTGATGTCACACAAACAAGTACAGGTCATCTTTATTTTTGACACAGATATTTTGGGTAAACTGGATGATCCGCAAGATGCACGAGTGAGTTTTATTCATGAGACATTGACATCTCTTCATGCACAACTTCAGAAATTTAACGCAAGATTGTGGTTGTTTTATGGAAAACCTCAAGCTGTATTCAGCTCCTTGTGTGATCAATATTCTTTTGAAGCCGTTTATGCAAATCATGATTACGAACCTCAGGCCATTGAACGTGATGATAACATGACACGTTTTTTATTGTCTCGTGGTAAGACCTTTCAGACCTTCAAAGATCAGGTGATTTTTGAAAAGGATGAGGTTTTGAAACCAGATGGCTCACCTTACACCGTATTCACACCCTATTCAAGAAAATGGAAGGCAAGGTTGGAAGCAAATATGGTGCAAATCTATCCCTGTGATGAGCATGTCGACAGACTTCATAAAACCGAAACAGATCATTGGCTCAATCTTAAAGACATTGGATTCGAGCCTTCAAACATAGCTGCTCCTCAACAAGAAGTCGATCTAAAGTTGATCAGTAACTACGCCGAAAGGCGAGATTACCCTGCCGTTAAAGGGACTTCTAGGCTAAGTGTTCATTTGCGGTTTGGAACCATCAGTATTCGCAAATTAATGAATGTGGCCATTGCTCACTCAGAAACCTGGATGAATGAATTGATCTGGCGTGAATTTTACCAAATGATTCTGTGGCACTTCCCACATTCTGTTGAGAAATCTTTTAAGTCTAAGTACGATTATATCGAATGGCGTCATGACGAAAAGGATTTTGATAAATGGTGCAAAGGAGAAACAGGATATCCTCTGGTGGACGCAGGAATGCGGGAGTTGAATACGACCGGTTTTATGCATAACAGGGTGAGAATGGTGGTGGCGAGTTTTTTATGTAAACATTTGCTTTTGCCATGGAAATGGGGAGAGCGGTACTTTGCTGCCAAGTTATTGGACTTTGATCTCGCGAGCAATGTTGGTGGATGGCAATGGGCTGCTGGAACAGGTTGTGACGCAGCACCTTATTTCAGAGTATTTAATCCGGAGTTACAATGGAAAAAATTTGATCCGGACAATATTTATGTGAATAGATGGGTGCCGGAGTTCCAAGATCCATTTACTTATCCTAAGCCCATGGTAGAGCATTCCATGGCCCGTGATAGAGCGATTGAACGCTATAAAACAGGCTTGTCTCGAGAAGCAGTTTAGTGCTTGATAAACTGTTTTCGAATGATTCCAGACTCAGTTACGATTCGGATCATGTAAACACCAGCTTCCAAAGCAGTAATATTTATGTCTAACTGGGTTCCATTGATTGATACGTTTTCAATTAAGGCGCCATTCATATCCAAGATCTGAACTTCACCGGAAACAGGCGTGTCAATATCAAGTCTTATCTGATCGAGCGCTGGATTAGGATAAATACTCATGCCCGATTCGTGTAAATCATGGATGCCATCGAAAGTATTTACGGTATAACAACTTGATGTATCGGAACAGCTTCCAATGGTGATAACAACCGC
>JAUILH010000170.1 GCA_030433115.1 Bacteroidia bacterium
ACAGGTTTTCGGATTGATCCCAGGTTTTCGGATTGATCCTTGATCCCATGCTTAGATAGAACCAATTGGAAACAAAAAAAGCTCGCGATGCGAGCTTTTTGTAATGATCGTCGGGGTGGCAGGATTCTGACCCTTTCTGTAAGCTATTGTAAATAAATGGTTTACATTATTTTTTAAATGCTGTTCACCGGATTGTTCACCATTAAATTAAATTGAATTTGCACTAATTTATAATTACCAACGACACCTCTTGTCGTCACCTGCACCGATCTTGGTCATTGATGATACAAGTAGATGATATCCCTATCAATGATCACCTGCTCTTGGAAAAATTACAAGCTGGTTATCATGAGATCAATGATCCGAAGAACAGAAAGCGCTATATCAAATGGCTTTCATTCATATCATGGTATGAAAGTCAAAGCTTCAGGGCTTGCAGTGTGCTAGCCGAGGAATTAGCCTATAGATTCAATGGATATCATTTCCTTGCTAGTCAGTCTCTTCTCGAATTTCAATTAAGCAAGAAATTGCTACAGGTCTTTCTGGATAACCAGAATTATGAGTTTCCCTACTCGAATGAAGAAATTAGAGATGCCCTTGTGCTATCCATAGTAACTGGCAAGTACTACCATTTTATGAGGTGTAGTCTTGATTTCTTAGCCAATATTTTTTCATCAAAGCACCGGAGGACAAGAATTATACCTGCACTGAAATGCCTCTTTGAAAAATATCCCATTCCACACTTTTTCTATCACACTTTTCATTTGCTAAATGACCATGAATTACACTTTATGATTCATTTGATGCAAGGCATCAAGCCCAAAGAATATGGTGAAATTCATTTGGCCAAACGTGATTGGAAAATATTTTATGAATTCCCATTTCAATTTCATAGTGAGAGCGGGATTTTATTCCAGGTCATATTGCAGGTTAAAATCTTTAGAGTCTGTCGGAATGTAGCGATGAGTAAGGCTCTTTCTCAGACTAGCCGTGAAATAGGTTGTGGTTATGGTACGGTGCTTCCGGGTATTGAATTCTGGAAGAATTTCACGCGCCTAATGATGCGTATTGAGAATGAAATTGAAGAAGGATATAGCCATTATGTTGATTATTACCTCCACGATTGTGACCGACTCATCCATCACTTGAATAATAAATTCAGTTACCGACGCATCAATGAAGAAATTGAGCAATGGCACATGCGACTAGCTTATGATGAATCCGAAAATAATTACTGGAAGCATCAGGGAATGGTGCCTAATCAAACTATGAACCATAAAGGTGTCAATTATTCATTCAGGCAATTGACTTCCAGCTTTGAAATTTACAAAGAAGGACGACTCATGAAACATTGTGTTTCGAACTATACAAATTCAGCATTGGAGGGAGAAAATCAGATTTGGAGTGTCTCAGCCAGAGATAAAGGCAGTATGAGTAAGACTCTGACACTTCGCATTTCTAATCAGCGAATAGTTGAGGCAGCTGGAAAGGCCAATAGAAAATTAACCGAAGAAGAAATTGAACTTGTTAATACCTGGTGCGAAAAGAATAAGCTGGAATGGACATATTTTTCATAACGACATGATTTGTCATTCATCTGGCTTTCTTTACCTCATGAACACAAGAAGAAAAGGATATTTTGGAATTGGAGTGGAAGGAATGCGTATGTCTATGAACTTTGGAACCATGGCACGAACCGCTCAGATTTTCGGAGCAGATTTCGTTTTTTTGATTGGATCCAGGGTCAGATCAAACAAGACAAATACCTTGAAAAGCCATCGTCATGTGCCGGTTTATGAGTATGAAAGTTTCTGGGACTTCAAAAAGCATTTACCCATCCATTGTAAGTTGATAGGTGTGGAGCTTATGGAAGAAGCTGTGGAGCTTTCTACTTATAGATACCCAAAACGGGCTTGCTATTTACTCGGAGAAGAGGATCTTGGCATTTCATCAGAGATTGCGGAGCAATGTGACCAGATAGTGAAGATTCCTGGAGAGTTCAGTCTCAATGTGAGTGTGGCAGGAAGTATCGTTCTGTATGATAGGATAACTAAACAAAATTCTCAATAAATTAGAATTCAATTTTTTACAAATGGACGCAATAACAAGCTTGCTCTATGAAGTTGGCAAAATCAAGGACTTTTATCGGCAAACAGACAGGGCTAATGGAAATGATTACAATGTTTATGAAATTTTAAATATTGGAGCTAAAGAAGTTATTCATACATACTTCATTGCTGATCTACTTAATCCCAGAGGACTTCATGGATTAGGAGATGTTCCGCTTAAGCTTTTTCTTGAAATAATTGAGAAATCAAAATGGTTTCAAGAGGATTTTAAGGCTTTTGCTGAGAAGCCCTATGGTACTATTGATTGGAAAAAGGTGACTGGAGGTAACATTGATATTTCTTTGGAGAGTCAGATTAAGTCAATTGTCATTGAAAACAAACTAGATGCTGAAGATCAGAACAAGCAGCTCGAGAGATACTATAATACATTCAATCAAAACTGTAATCTTGTTTATTTGAGCAAAGACGGGAAAGTGCCATCAGATAAAAGTAGAGGAAATTTAAGTCTTGATAAAATAACGTTAGTCTCATATCAGCAAGACATTACTGAGTGGATAGAACTTTGCATTGAGAAAGCAGTCAATCGACCAAGACTCAGGGAAACATTGAACCAATACCTCACACAAGTCAAAGAACTCACTGGACAATCAACAAATAGCAAAATGAGTACAGAAATTGTTAGCCTACTAAACAGCTCTACTGAAAATCTTGAAAACGCTTTCACGATTGCTGAAAACATTGATAACCTGAAAAAGGATATTATGAGGAATGTTCCTACACGATTCAAGGAGTTATGGACAGAATATGAGGGTTGGAGATTTTCTGAGAATTCTTGCTCTAAACCAGATGAAACTTATTGGGATGTTCGTTTAACTCTAGATATAAATCACTATGAGCTGATCGCATGTTTGGAAGAGGATAAATACTCGGTGGGTATTCTGAATCAACATCAGTCAAAAGAGTTATCTGATTCACAAATAAGAATCTATGATAAAATGAATCAGTTCATGAAGTGTGATTTTTCAAAAAATGGTGTTTGGCCTTCTTGGGTATGGTGTTCAAGTGATCTCAGAGAATTTAACTTCAATTCTAAACAGTCTAAAACATGGATTGATATGTATGAAAACTTACCTAAATACCTGGTGTCAAAGTTGCGCGATATGATTGATCATTTAAATCAAGAAAAGATCGATCTGGTACATATGCTCCCATAATACATTGTTTATTCCCTAACCAATTAATATGGAAACACTAAAAAACAAAAATGAAGTCAATCCACTCTTTCGGAATATACGATTAGAATTGGGAGAAAATATCTTGAACCGTAGTGGAGGAGTATTTGGTTCTCCAGCTCGAACGCTAAAAGAAGGTCAATTTTACCTGGTGGGCCTGAATCCTGGTCAACATGGAATGTCCAAAGAACAAATCAATAAGTGGACGATTAAGAAAAATCTTGAAGATATTGAGTCAAATCATTTAAAACATAACATTACTGAAACTACCTATCCTAAGAAGAATGGAGACGTGTATAATGTTGGAGAAGCTCCATTTCAAATGAGTGCTCGATCATTTTTCAACGCAATTGGTGTTGACCTAGATACTGTTTGCTATAGCAACCTTTATTTCATTAGAACCAAAGATGAAAAGGAGCTAAATAAGCTATTAAGTCCTGATCTGATTCAAAAGCATATTCAGGTTCATAAATTGATACTTGATGTAGTCAAGCCCAAAAATATCGTATTCTTTAGTTCTACAGCTTATTATGCCTTTAAAAGGATGTTTTCGAATGGATTGGAGAATGAAAATAAAATAATCAAGGATCGGTATTCTATTCAAAGTGGTCATACGAATAAGGAAATTAAGCTTAGGAAATTTGAATTAAATGACGGCAAAGAATTTAACATAATATGGGTGCCACATTTAAGTCGATACAAGTTTCACACATTGCTTTCAGAAAAACGGAATGAAATAGGAATGGAAATCCTTAATTACATCAATAAATAATCCTAACGTCACCTTCTGTCGCTCCTACTCCCAAATTTGCTCCTCATGGAAGGAAAATATTTTGAAGGCATGGATATCCCAAAAGCAAGAGATACCATTGAACTACTCGAAGAGCTGGTGTGGCTTAGAGAAGCCACTAAGGTGGAAAGTAAAATTCCCCAATTAACTTTTGGCTTGAATGCTGAAAAGCTCTTACGGAACAACCACCACTTACTTCTTCTTCGGAAAATCGAAGAGCTTAATCTAGGAGTATTTGAATCGATTGTTTTCTTGAAAGCCCTATGGGACCTCCTTTCTCATAATGCCTTTTTGAATGTCCAGAATGAACTAAGTGAATTGGTATTTAGTAATTCTATCCGAATACGGTTTATTCAATCATTTCTAAACGGTTCCAACCAATTACTCAAAAAGGATTTAGTGAAAATTGTGAATACTGATAATACTTACCATATCCTATTGACCCTGACCCAATATGCTAAGGAACTCCTATCTGAATGTGGATTAATCATCGACCTCATCAACACAAACAAGGAAATCTAAACGACACCCCTTGACACCCTGAAACCCTACTTTCACCAAAAACATAACCATGGTGATAGTAGAAAAAATGCCACTAAAAGATGGACTGATAGGTTTTGGCGCTAGATCAGAGCAAGGAAGTGAAATACTATTTGGCTTTATGGATGAGGAAGAAAAGATCATCATTGAGCCCATTTATCAGTGTGTCTGGAGTTTTATCAAAGGACTGGCCAAAGTTAGATTAGGTAACAAATGGGGTTATATCAATAGAGCAAATAAACCTGTCATACCAATCATTTATGATAGTACCGAAAACCAACCAGATGATGAATTGCTTAAAGTTTGCCTGAATGGAAGTTGGGGGTTTGTAGATTGGGATAACAATATAATTATTGATCTAGAATATGATTGGATTAGCAATTTCAATAATGGGTTGGCAGTGGTTAAGATAAATGAATTGTATGGGGCAATCGATCAGTTTAATAATGTGAAAATTCCCATAACCTTTGAACATCTAAATCCATTTGCAAGCCAGCACTCAATGGCAGTATTCAACGGAAAGCGAGTTTATGTAAGCATTGAAGGAAATATCATTGAATAACAATTTGAGTGACGACACTCCTTGTCGTCCTGCTGCAGTAGATTTGTTATATACTATTTCAGACAGCCATGGCACTCCGAGAAATCTTCATCCGACATAACCTTATAGTCAACAAACTCAAAAAGTCAGCAGCGACTTTCGATGAGATTCTCACCAGACTGGATCAGGAATCTGAAATCCGTCAGATGGATCTCAGAATTAATCTACGCACGTTCCAGAGAGACTTGAAAGATATTGAGGCCATTATGGGCATAACCATAGAGTTTGACAAAAGCCTTGGCGCCTATCACATTGTACATGATTATCACCCGGAGATGAACCAACGATTTTCAGAGGCGGTTGACATGCTCAATATCCTCAATGAATCAAAAGACTATTCCAGTCACTTACTTTTAGAAAAGAGAAAGGCTCTCGGCTCAGAACAACTCTTTGGTTTGCTTCATTCCACCAAGAATCATTCGGTGGTTACATTCCTCTATCAAAAGTTTTGGGATGAAGCGCCATCTACTCGTGAGGTTCATCCATATGCATTGAAAGAATACAAGCATCGGTGGTACCTTCTGGCCATTGACCAGAAGGATCATCAAACAAAAACATTCGGTCTGGACCGAATGACTGGTCTGCATATCACACAACAAAAATTCAATCCTGATCCTAAGATCAATCCAGTAGAGCATTTCAAATATTCATATGGTATCATAGGTGGTGAAGAACCTCAGGAAGTGATTCTTTCTTTTGATTATTACCAGGGTAAATATCTCAAAACACTTCCTATGCATGAATCTCAGGAAATCCTATATGATACCGAGGAAGAGCTCAGGGTCAGATTGTTTGTGTATGTCACCTACGATTTGATCATGGAAATTCTGTCTCATGGATCTCATGTAGAAGTCTTGGCACCGGATTCTTTGAGAGCGGAAATCAAACAATTACTGACTGAAACACTGGAATACTACAAAGATGAATGATTACCAAAGCCTTTTGAATTTCTTCAACCTTTCAAATGGTTTGATCGCATTTGCTTCCAGACCTGGCATGGGCAAGACAAGTCTTACTTTGGTATTGGCCAACCAACTCGCTAAGGGTAAAAGAGTGCTTTTCATATCTTATCAGGAAGAAAAAGCATTCTTGAAGAAACAATTGATAAATTTGAACGGCAGTATTTCAGACAATCTGATCATCAATGATTCATTCAGATACTATCATTGGGATTATGGCAAATGCTTGGCAGAATTGATCGAAGAAACCCAAGCTGCCACGGTCATTATTGACGACATGGAAGCATTGGTTTACGATCCCGAAAACCCTGAAGGAAATGTTCCCCTAAATGATGGCTTGTTGAAGCAACTATCAATTGTGTCAAAAGTAAAAGTACAAATCATCATCAATCTTCCTTTATCAATTTGGGTTGAGCAAAGGGGTGGAGATTGCCGCCCTTCGTATCGCGATTTAAGGTGGTCGAGAGCTTGTGGTGAATTTTGCAATCAGATTTTCTTCTTATACAGACCATCTCACTATGGGATCACACATGATGCTGATGGAAGAAGCATCAAGCATCAAATAGAAATTCTCCGAATGAAAGATGATATGTCTGACAGGAATTCATTTTTTATTAATGATAGCTTTTTATCAGCAATAACAACATATCCTTAACCGCGCCTACAATACTATCATTTGATATAACATGACTTAAAATGGTATAATTAATTTAACCATCCATTTGCAATTAATACAAAATGATATAATATAGCGGCTTTATTCCGCCTATATGAATCAGCTGTTATCCCTAACCGAGGATCTTGAAAAAGGTCTGATCGGTATTGAAAATTCCAATGATACACGTATTCAGAAGTGTATCCAGAAAATCAAACTATGCGAAGGTTCGATACAAAAATTGAAGCGATTTTATCGTAAGCATCCAGCCGAAAATCCAGAGAAGGAAATACACTTTTTTAAGAAAATAAAACCACAGTTCACTGTCGAGTTAAAATATCAATATGCCATGTTTGCTTATCTGAAAAATAAGCCAAAAGGCACACTTCGAGAAAAGAAAAAATTCATTAATCAAGAGCTGGAGCGCTCATCGGCATACCTGCAGACATTCAATGAGTTTTATACATATTACAAAACTGCGGCAGAACATTTTGATCATTTGTTTTATCGACAAATGGAGTTTGATATCAAGCAACATGCTATGTTGGAACACCCACTGGATAGGGAATTCACTTGTCCGGCCGGCCCAACATTGACTGGGGTAATTTCCGCCGAGAAGATGATCCAATTCCTGAAAAACCAACTTTTCACCCTCGAATATCCCAACTTGGAACCAACTTGGGAATTCACCAAAAAACTCACCTGGTCAGGCTCTAAAACAGATATGATTGAACTTATTTATGCGCTTTCTGCCTCTGGAGCCATCCAACATGACCTAAAAGATGCCTTTTTAATGTTTGAGCGCATGTTTGGAGTCCAACTTGGTAATTTTTACCGGGTATATAGTGATATCAAGATCAAAAAAGAACCAACTGCAATAAACTGAAAACCAGCTTATTAGATAAAATCACAGTTGAAAATCAATAATTTTTTATCCCAACTTGGGATCATCTTGTGAACAAAACTTACCAATGCCATTCAGCTTTGTAGAAACAAATACAAAACGAAAAAAATGGCAGCAACAATTATTACCACAGACGACCTGTACCAGTTCAAACACGAGCTACTTCACGAAATCCGGGAGATGCTTGGAGCAAAGCAGAATCAAAAGGAGTGGTTGAGGTCAAGTGAGATTCGAAAAATGCTCAAAATCTCACCTGGAACCCTTCAGAACATGAGAGTAAATGGTACCCT
>JAUILH010000171.1 GCA_030433115.1 Bacteroidia bacterium
TCAATTGGACCTCCAGAATATTCTGTATCACTGTTATCGGAACTAACGATGATTTTAAGCAAATCTGTGAGAGGAGGAATGGTGTTGACCTTATCCTTAGACTGAACAAATTTATAGGCGCCTTCATTCGTTCCAAACCACACATTGTTATCGTGATCCTTAAAAATGGCACTTTTAGAACAATCTCCCATAAAACCGTTCTGAGGACCGTAGGTTTTGACCATTTTTCTGTCGGGAATGATTCGGCTGACGCCACCTCTGTGACCAATCCAAACATTGTCGTTGTTATCCACGATTAAGGAGTAACAGTAGTCACTGAGTAGCTGACTGTTCAGATCAAAGTGGCTGAACTCTTTTTTGGTGTTGTCAAATTTGTAGACTCCATGACCGTATGTTGCCATCCATATGTCTCCTTTTGAATCGCCACAAACACTGATGATGTCCAGAATGTTTCCGGTTTCTTTTATTTTGAAGTGTTTGATCTCCGAACCCCGAATCCTGGATAGGTAGTTACTCCGTGTGGCTACCCAAATGGTACTGGTTTTGGGATCTTTATACAGTTGAGAAATGTCGTTGTGTTTGAGTTGATTTTCGGTGGAAAGCTTAATGGCATCTTTGGTAATGGTGTTGTATTGAAACATTCCAAACTTGGTGGCAATGAAGATGAACTGGTCTCCTCCCGTAATTGAATTTACAGAGTTACTGATCTTATCCAGAGATAAATTAAGGGCCTCAAAATTATCTGCCCCAAAGTACTTTACATAAGCACCATGCTGATCGGTCCCCAGCCAGTAATTTCCACGTCTGTCAATATAGATGGCGGTAACCGAATCTGTTTTAGGAAGTCCAGATAAAGAATCATAAACCGTGATGGAGTTGTCAATTTTTCTTTCAACTATTAGCTTGCCCTCAGTGCCGTAGTAATAGAAGTTGGTGTCTACGTATATGGACAAGATGTTCTTGTAAGTCTGAGTATCTACCGTTTCAACATACTGCTCGAAAAGATGGTCTATCAAGTAATAGAGTGAGCCACCGTGAGACCCTACCCAAATATTGCCTTCTCTGTCCTCAAATACCAGATTAATGTCGGTGGATTCCAATCGGTAGTTTTCTCCTATTTGCTGGACGTCTATGTATGAATTGGTTGAGGCAGAGTAGCTCGCCTTGAGCACCCCTTCTTCTTGCGTTGAAATCCATAAGTTGCCGGAGCGGTCTTCCAAAATGTGGCGTACAATTTTATCCTGAAGGTCGTATCCCTCACCAATGCTAATGACTTCAATAAAACCTTTGGTACTCGGATCAACTTTAATTTTATAAATACCATTTTCCTCCGTGCCAATCCAGTAAGTGTCCTTTTCCTGAGACTTACATACATGCGTGACTTTCCCATCCGGAATGTCTTTTACTTGCATGATTTTAAACGGATTGCCTTGTTTCTGGATTTGATACAGATAGAGCCCTTCATCTGTTCCAACGAGTAATAAACCGTTGTACGCAAATTCCATATCGGAAATGTTCAGGTCCTCAAATTCTTCAGAATAGTGTTTTAGTTTTCCATCGCGATAACGGACCAAGCCATTACTTTGCAAGGCATACCACATGTTACCGTCTTTGTCTTCTTTGATGGCATTCACACTGCTCTCAAATTCTGTTTCGATTTTGAGGTTTTTAAATTGACCATCTTTGTAGTGGGTCAGACTTCCGGATTGGTGTCCCCACCAAATCCCTCCTGAACTATCTGTGTAGCCCACAGTAATGAAATTTTCGGAAAGACTATCACCTTCATAAAGGACCTCAAAATTGAACCCGTTGTATTTGAAAACACCTTCGCTGGTGCCAACCCACAAATAACCTTGATCATCTTGATTGATAGAGTAGATAAAAGGTTGGAGAATTCCTGATTGGCTATCGAATTGCTTGACCTCAATGGACTTTTGACCAAAAAGATTCAGGCCGATTAAGCAACAAATTGCAAGTAAACAGACTTTATTTAGTGCCGATTTTATAAGCATATTTAGGAATCCCTCCAATAGGAACAGAGTAGAAAGGTAAGTATTTTCCGTATTGGTTCGTTACGTTAAAAACAACATTGTTGTTCTTGATCTTCTTCTCTCTGTCTTTAATGAATTGGATGTCAGCAGAATTGTTCTTATCAGATTCCTGAATTTTGATATCACTATGCGCCCATTCGTTATCTCCGGAATTTTTCAAGATTTTGCCTTCATGTGAATGAGAAATTAAGCGAATGCTACCGTCTTTGTCCCAGTCAAAATTGCTTTGCTTCATTAATACCACATCATTGTCAATGTAAGGATAGATGTGTGAGGTTTGTTCCACATCAGCGTGCAGTCGGAATGAGTACTCAAAGGTAAAAGCATTGCCTCCTTCAATAGGAATGTTCCGGTCTTTTGAGGTGCTTAAAAAGTAGGCGTAAAGATTGCCATCATCACCTTTAATGCCTTCACAAACGACTTTGAATACGTATCCTCCAAATTCAGAACTCAATTCTCCAGAAGCAGGATCAAAAGGGCCGAAAGAAAACCATTTTCCGTCGTATTTAGAATCAGAGGAGAATACCTTGCTTGTAAGCAGTGTGCCCGATTTATAATCGCCTTCAGGATCTTTCTTGCGCGCTTCCGAATCAGAGACACATTTATTCCCCCCATATACACTGTATCTGGTACTCGAATTGAAGGTGCCTTTTTGCTCGTCATGCGCACCACCAATGTCCGGGTCCTTAATTCTGATGTAGAACGGTTTGTTATACTTTTTGGGCACAACGAAATAGAATACTTGTTTGTGGTCGTCATCTCCCCAAGACTTGGAACCTTCTTTGCCGAAAGTGATTAGGAAAGGAATGTTTTCTTCTCTGGATGGAACGCCCTGAGCTATGCTATTGCCACAAATGCTAATGAATCCACTGATTAAAATCAGCTTCAAAACAGCGGTATTTGTTTGAATCTTCATTTGATAGTATCAATAGCAGTGAAGGTCCTTGCATGTCACCTTCAATGATGATTTCTCTGCCCAGGTGCCACTCATTATTAATGCGCCATAGAACAGTTGTCATCCCATTAAAGTTAGTTAAATTCAGGTCAACTAAGCTCAAAATGGTCTTATTTTTAGATGAATCCGGCTTTAGGACCTCTATAAGTGGTTTTTCTTCGGTCCGAACAGGGTATTGATACTCCGAAACGAGTTCTTTAGTGCGTAATAATGAATCGTAAACGCTCAATTTAACTGTGTAAGTCCCGGGTGCCTCAAAACAGTGCTTGGCTTCAGGTCCTTCGTACGATTGATTTTCAATATCCCAGAAATAGTGCATATGAGGGGTAGAAAGATCCTTTTCCCGATTGTTGTCAAAGAAAGTCACGCAATGGGTTTCAAAAGCCAGATTTTCCGGTTTGGAAATCATCTGATTCTTTGGGGCACTCAGCTCAAACTGATAGATCATGTCTTTTCCCTTTTTTCTGGAAGAGCTCAGCAATCCTTGAGTTTGATTGGTATTCAAGTATATCCCAAAATCGTCGGCGGAGGAGTTGATTGGCTCTGGTAGAATTTGTGGAAAAGTCCAGTTCTCGTCCATAAAATCAGCATAAAAAATATCCAAACCTCCAAATTGCGAACCCGCATTTGAAGAGAAGAACAACCTGCCAGATTCATGGTAAAACGGGAAGGATTCGTTTTGAGGAGTATTAATGCGGTCTCCCAAATTGGTTGGCGTGCTCCAATTACCATTGTCCAAAAGTTGTGAGAGGTAGATATCGGTGCCACCAAAGCCTCCTGGTCTGGTAGATGAAAAATACAATGTTTTGCCATCCTCACTCAAGCTGGGATAGGCGTTACTAAATGTAGGATCATTGAACTCAAAGGGTACCGGGGGAGACCACCCTGAATCCGTTAAAGCACTAAAGAACAAGCCAACCGGCAGCCTTTTAGATTGGTTCTCTGTCGAAATATTTGAGGAAAAACAAGCCACCTTACCATTCTGTGCAAAGCTAATAGGACCATCATGATAATTGGTCTTCAAGACCGGGTTGAACACCTCTGCTTTTCCATCTTTCACAGTAAAAATATTTGAGAAGCCCGATTTATTGCCATTCACTGGTTTATTGGACGTAAATACCACCTGGTCTCTCCACATAGATGGTGCAAAATCGGAGAATCCAGTTTTGAAATCCGCTGGTTTGAGGTCATAATTTTGGGCATGTGCGGAAAAAAATAAGCACGTTACAAGACCTATGAATATGTGGTTTCTTAAATTCACCGTTTAAATTCAATAAAAACTGTACCAAAGTCAATATCCGGCATTAAGATAGTAAGAAAGCTTAAGAATTGAACAATCCGAAAGGACATAGCAAAATGAATGAGGCTCAAATGATAGAGGCGGCAAAGACTGATCATAAGTACTTTGCACCATTATATGAGCATTATTTTCATCAGATATTTTTGTTCGTTTTAAAACGTGTTGGTAGTGAAAGTGTATGTGGAGACATCACATCTCAAGTGTTTTTTAAGGCCATGACCAAAATCAAGTCCTACAAAAACATGGGGTATCCGTTTTCAGCTTGGTTGTATAGAATTGCCATTAATGAAGTGAATATGCACTTCCGAAAAAGCAACAAACACCAGATAGTTGAAGTGAGAGAGACGGATGTTAAAGTGATGATGAAAGAACTGGATGAAGTGGAAGATGCGGATGCCAAGCTTCAACGCGTATTGAAACATTTGGGGACTATGGGAGATCAAGACCAAAAACTCATAGAGTTGAGGTTTTTTGATAAATGTTCGTTTAAAGAAATAGGTCTTATCTTAGACATTAGCGAGGGCAATGCAAAGATCAAAACATACAGAGCCCTCGACAAATTAAAAAAGCTAATAGGCGGTGAAAGAGTATAAATTAAATAAGGACTACAAGGAGCCTACCCAGGAGGATGTGCGCAAGTACAAAGATTTTGGGAAGCTCTCTCACGCTTATGAAAATATGACCAAGCGCCCCAAGCCTTTGTATAAGAATCCTAAGGTATTCTTGGCACTGGTCATTATTGCGCTGTTGGCTTGGTTGATCGCAGAAGAATTTACAGATAAAGAAGCGTCTAAAGAACCACCAAGTCGAATCGAAGAAGGCCAATAAGCCCGCCTTACATTCAGTCAATTAACATTCTGTCGTGAATACAAAAAATGCGCGTGAAGCGTACGTTTGTATTTAATACATACTTTGGTTTTCAGTTTAATATAAAAATCAAAGTTATGAAGCAATTATCATCTCGAATTCTCCTGGCTTATTTATTTATATTGCCTGCCATTTATTCCATGTTTATGCTCATTATTGCAAAGACCACCGGGAACGACTCCTTATTGTCTTTAACACCATTAAAGTCACTTTTTCCTGCAATTTTAGTGTTATTGTTTCTCCCTTCTATCGCTTTTATGATGAATACTAACTACCAATCATACGCGAGATTGAAGGGGCAAAGAATGCTGGGACTATTGATCGTAACGGTTTGGTTATTCAATGTCGTTTTGTTGATTGGTGCTTGTACTAACTCTTAAATTTTGATATATTTGAATTTCAAAGTTTAAGTTATAGAACATCTTATTCATTCCATCAATAAACATTTCGAAAGTCGTATTCGACTTGGTGTCTTGTCAATGCTTGAAAAAAAGGAATGGGTCAGTTTTTCGGAGATGAAAAAAGCACTTCAAATCTCGGATGGTAATTTGTCCTCACATTTAAAAGGTCTCCACGATCACAGGTACATCAAATTGAAACGAAAGTTTGTAGCTGGCAGGCCTTCTACACTTTATGCGTTTTCAGCCAAAGGGAAAAAGGCATTTTCTATTCATAAACAGTCGGTGCTCAAGCTCTTGGATTAGGATTGTATTTTCTGTTGTATGATGTCAAAATAGCTAAGCATTAGTCCAATAGATAAAGTGCTGGCAATTTTTAAAAAATTAAACACTGTCATAGAATTTTTAGTACTTGATAGTCATTTCGACCAACGCGGAGAAATCTCTGCTAATACTAAGAACGGAGATTTCTCGGCTATGCTCGAAATGACCTTGTAGATCAACCAAATTCTAGGACAGTGCTTAAAAAATTAAATTGGTCCATTTTTTGAACTATTCGAATAAGTAACAACTGAAAGCCATGAATGGACAAAATACCGGAAGTAAATGACAATAATTCGCGCATATGACGGTTACGTATGTAGCATGAAAATGGTCTGTTCTTTAACGATTCTTAACTTTACCGACTCATGAAGCACTTGTTTGGCACTTTTTTATTCTTGCTCATTGGAGTTTCCGGTCAGACACAGACTTTAGAAATCTGTGGACTTAAGGGAAACTTTTTCGTGAGAGCTTCTAAGATTCAAACGGATACTGTCTTCGCGAAAGTAGGCATTGATTTGGCTGTTCAAAACGACAAAGGTTTGATGGTGATTCATGGTCTCAAAGATTTTGGTTCAGATACTTTACTTAAGTTTCAAGGTATCACGGTGGTAGATCAAATGCAGTCCTCTATTTCTAAAGGCTACAATGAGCAAGGTTACGTTTACATGAATAATTATAACATTTCGTTTGACGAGGGAAGTCCAGTTCAGAAAGCTTATCTCAACTACGATCCGGTATTTAATGCCTATCGCATCATTCTAACTAAAGGAGATACAGCTTATTCTGTGCATAGCGATGACATTGCTTTTAGTAATTGGAGTAAACGCCGATTTCATGAACGCGCTTTTGATCTGACCGGATTTGATTTGTTTGAAAAGGGAGAAGCCGGATATTTGAAAACGGGTGTGAGCGAACTAGAAGGAAGAATCGTATTAGGCGATGAGAACGTGACCATTACTTTAGGCGCCAATACTGAAAATGTGCCTGTATGGTACAAAGCGCGGCAGCAATCAGTCTTTATGTACGTGGGAGATGCTCAGGAATTTCGAATAGACAATGAACGGAAAGAAATTGTCTACCTCACTCAATTAAGCGGAGAAGTGTATCAGAGAATGTACGTTTTTAAATTGGAGCAGTGAGTACGCTAATACCCACCACCCATCGCATACTGCACAATATTAGCGCCCATTTTCAGAGCTTTTTGTCTCGTAGGTTCGGAGTCATTGTGGACTTCCTGGTCTTCCCAACCGTCTCCTAGATCTGTTTCGTAGCTATAAAAGCAGACCAGTCGCCCCTCATAAATTAAACCAAAGCCTTGAGCTGGTTTGTTATCGTGTTCGTGTACTTTGGGCATGCCCTTAAAGTTGTATTTCTGATTATAGATTGGATGATTGCTTGGTAACTCAATCAATTCCAGCTCAGGAAATACTTTGGTCAACTCCCGGCGAATGTGTTCATCCATACCATAATTGTCGTCAATGTGCAAAAAACCGCCATTGATCAGGTAGTTTCTCAAGTTTTGTGCTTCTGAATTGGAGAATACTACGTTTCCATGTCCGGTCATGTGTACAAATGGATAGTCGAAAATCGCTTCACTGCCCACATGTACTTCATCCACGGTTTCATTGATGTTCATGCCCAGGTTTTGATTGCAGTATTTGACCAGATTGGGGACTGCAGTGGGATTCGCATACCAATCGCCACCACCATCATATTTCACCACGGCAAATTGGTAAGAACTCGTCTGGGCAAACGCTCCAAAGCCCATAAAAAAAGTCAATATGAAAATAAATTTACGCCAGTTCATTGATTGTGTGTATGATGCTACAGGCTCTCACACCTGCTGTTTCCGTTCGCAATCTACTTGCACCTAAAGATACGTATTTAAACGATTGTTGTTGAAGGAAAGTGAGTTCTGTCTGACTAAAATCTCCTTCAGGACCAATCAATACACAATGTGTTTCCCCAACTTTTACCGCTTTGCTCAACAATGTTCTCGGCAGATCGTCTTCACAATGTGCCACAAATTTATTGGTTTGAGTAGGATTTAAATCCTTTAAGGGTATCAATTCATTGAGTTTGGGGAGAAAACGGTGTTTAGATTGCTTCATGGCAGAAATCAAGACTTTTTCCAATCTTTCAGGT
>JAUILH010000172.1 GCA_030433115.1 Bacteroidia bacterium
GCAACAGGGTATTGTCTTTCCGGTGAGGTATGCCATTTATCTATGTGTGGCATTTGGGGTCTTATTGACCTGGCGTCTCTATAAACACTACAACCCTTTCAACTTCCGGTTTCAGGCTCTGCCTGCGACTCTATATATTGCCCTGCCACTGGCATTGCTATACACCATTTCTCAATGGGAAGGCATTTATCGCCCGGGACTAATGGTAGCACTCCTGCTGTTGGTGTGGACCAATGACATCATGGCATACCTGGTGGGAAGAAAGTGGGGGAAACATGTTTTTGCCCCGGTAGTTTCACCGAAAAAAACCTGGGAGGGGACGATTGCGGGCTGGGTTTCCTGTATTGCTATGTCCATTCTGCTCTTTGAAATCCTGCAACAGTTTGATTTGTGGACCTGGTGTGGACTGGGTTTACTGGTTGGCGTTTGCGGATCTCTGGGTGATCTCATTGAATCCCTGTTTAAGCGAAAAATGCAGATCAAGGACTCTGGCAGTATCCTTCCCGGACACGGTGGCTTTCTGGATCGCCTGGACTCACTGCTCTTTGCGGTTCCGTTCGTGGCACTCTACTTTCTTCTGTTGAAGTATATCTGAATTTCATACATTTAGACAACCTTGAATTCACCAACTTTATGTTTCGACTACACCGTGAAGGAATCCGTATTATCATCATCAGTTGTATCATTGCCATACTACTGGGGTTTGCGTTTACCTATATTCCCAACCCCTACCGTACGATCCTTATTCTGGCGGAGTTAGTGATGTTATTCCTCATTTTGTACTTCTTTCGCTACCCGGATCGACAACTGGTCAATCCGGATCCCCGAGTGATCGTATCTCCTGCAGATGGAAAAGTGGTGGTGATTGAAGAAGTGGAAGAGAAACAATATCTGCACGAGCGAAGAATTCAGATATCCATCTTTATGTCACCCCTCAACGTGCATGTCAACTGGAGTCCTTTTAGTGGAGAGATACAAGAAAGGGAATATTACGATGGTAAATACCTGGTGGCCTGGCATCCCAAATCTTCCACTGAAAATGAACGAACCACACTGGTGATCGGCCAGGGCAACCAGCGCATTCTGGTCAAACAGATAGCGGGAGCAGTAGCGCGACGCATCATCAACTATCTGAACGTGGGAGATAAAGTGGCAGCCGGGGATGAAATGGGATTTATACGTTTTGGATCAAGGGTGGATATACTCGTACCACTCGATGCCGACATTCAGGTCGAGATGGGTCAGAAGGTAAAGGGTAATCAGACGGTACTGGCCAGGCTCCGGTAACAAACATCTTTTCATATGCGTTTCTTTGTGTGAGAGTGTTTGTATCTCCTTATGAAGACCTTATTGTATATACTGCTTATTGCATTTGCATTCTCGAATTGCAAAGAACATCATGAAACAAGGATTGTACTGAAAAACAATACGGATTACAATCTTCAGATATCCATGAACCCTAACTCATCAGCTGAAGGGGTGAAGCACAACCTTCAATTAAGTTCCGAGTATCCCGAACAAGGGATCTATCGCATTGATGTGCCTGACTACGACCCAAGAACACTCCTGTCAGATGGTTACACCAGCTTTATTGTTGAACTGGAGAACTCTGAAAAGAAAATCATTGGATTTAGTAAATATACAGACCCCAACTATGAATTAAATCCATACAAAGACCTGGGTAGTTGGGAATATGATGAATTTTACTACACTTACCTCTTCAACTATTCAAAGCAAGAAACTTTGATTCACGAGTACACTTTTAGTATTTCGGAAGAATTAATAACGGAGTAACACTCACGGGTCTATCCATGAATCGTCGATTGAACGGGCCCGGTTCGCCATAGCAACATAAATCGTATCTTTCCGGCAGTCGCAACAATTTGAGGCTACATCATCAACCTGATTTGACAACATTGCGTAGATTTAGGTGTATAAACGCCATAAGTAGAGCATATACGTAAGGTGTGCAGCAGCTGAAGAAGGGAAGGTTTAATCATTACGAATAAGTGAGAAAAATACTCAGAAAAAAATGGCCAAGAAAATTTTGTTCCCGTTATTTGCGATATTCTTAGCTTCTAGGTCTTATGAAATATTAAAAACACTCTGGTTGATCGAACCTTCTGAATTCAAACTATGGACTAAGTTCATGCTTTCTTTTCTACTTAATTTATTTATCACCGGAATTTTTGCATTTACCGGTTTCGCCTACAATACAAATCGACTATTGCCTGAAAATTATTATCGAATAAAGAATAAGAAACTGATTACTGAAATGTCATATTTTCTAAAATTAGAATACTTCAAAAAATTTCTCTTGATTCTATTCTGGGGCAAAAAGAAAAACAGACTGAAATATTTCAACGGTACAAAATCAGGCTTAGAAAATTTGGATTACCAAACAAGACAGTCTGAATTTGGACACCTTGCGGCTTTAGTAATTATTCAACTCAGTGTAATAATGATGATAGTAAAAAAACATTACTTTATAGCATTTATAACGACAACAATCAACTTTATTTCAAATTTCTACCCAGTACTACTCCAAAGGAAACATAGAATGCAAATTGAACGAATTAGAAAAATTCAAAAAAGAAAACCGACCGAACAACACAGTATCTAGTTTATGGAGGGTACTTGCAAACTAGATTTACGATTCGTAACCAGCTTTGGTTTTGGTGGGCAGGAAAGTGCTTCGATCGCATGCCAATATTGCTTTAGCGATGGCGCAAACCGCCACAAGCCATATGCAAACCGATGTACTTAATTTGAAAAAACGAATGAAAGTAACCTACGACAAATACTATGAGACAGAAAACCTATTCGGAGAACCTTACCCCGAATTGATTCAGTTTTTTGCTGAATTCCCAGTGAAAGGAAAAGTACTTGATTTAGGTTGCGGACAAGGAAGAGATGCAATTGCTTTGGCTCGACTTGGCTACTCTGTGACAGGCATTGACAACTCGCGAGTTGGTATTGACCAAATGAATGAAATCGGACAAAATGAAAAATTGAAATTGGTTGGACAAGTCGGAGATATTTACGCTTTTGACGACTTTAGTGAATTTGAAATAGTTCTTTTGGACAGCATGTTTCATTTCGCCAAAAAGGACAAGGCAAAAGAAATTGGACTGATTAAAAAAATAATTTCGGAAATTAAAATAGGTTGTCTCATAGTAGTTTGCATTCAAGACATAGGGGACAAAGTTCAAACCCTAAACCAAGCGATTGACTTTAAAGAAAGATATAAACGATTAGTAGACCAAGAATTCAAATACGTATTTGAAGACAGCGATAGCGGTCATAAAACTGAAACTGGTTATCGAATGATCATAATTGAAAAATAAACAAAACACTAAACGCACCAATGTATAACCGCAAATACATCGGATTTTACTTACGTCCGGATGCACTCGGAATTGTTAATGCCAATTCTAATCCTAAAATCATTAACTTCAATCCCGTAACTAACGGTCATACGAGACCGCTGTTGGAGGACATTCACAAGTAGCAAAATGGCATGCCAGTTCGTGTATGAAAATCTGGGCTTAATGAAAGGACCTTTCTTATTAGGGACTTCCCATCCGAGAGATTATAATTTATCAAACAGAACTGTGCCAACTATCAAACTTTATGGAGAATTGGACGGGTTGGCAAGCAGCTTGGAAGTAATGGAAAACAAAGACAAGCTTCCATAAAAATACTACTATGGAAGAATTAAAAGAGGAACCATTCTCAATTCGGATATTTAGGAAAACTATTAATGGATAATTTAGCCGAAATTCAATTAGTCAAACAACAATGTTTTACAAAAAACAAGTTAACAGAATTATTCATAAACATTGAAATAAATAAGTAAATAATTAAATATGTGGCACAATATCGTAGAGCTTTTAAGAAAAACACAAACCGAATGAATAAATTCTCATTATTAATAATTTTGACCGCAATTCTTGGTAGTTGTAAAACAAATCAAAGAAATAAAGTTTCTAATCCCATAGAATTTAGCTATCCTGAAACTCTTTTGCCGAAAGACACGACCACATTATGGGTGCAAGACGGAAATATTGAAAGCGACACAGTGCTAATTGTCTGCCAAGGTGGACCTTCAAAAAACCTGACTTTTAGTGAGAAAGGAAGAACTAGTTACAGATATATCCCAAATTATTCAAACTACCACATAGCTTATCTGCACCAAGCCCAAACCCTGAACAAGGAAATATTTCAGTACAAAGGTGAATTTAGTCTCGAAATGGCAGAAAAAGAAGTGGACAACACCTCTGAACTACTCTATCGTGCTTTGGAATATTTTAAGTCAAAAGGGAAAACAACAATAGTCATCGGAACATCCTACGGTGCTTACATCATTCCAAACTACCTATCGACAAGACCATCACTTGCGGACAAATATATAATCATTGCAGGCAGAATAGATGACAATGAACAAATCCTTGAACAACATATAAAGGGATTTAGCGGAGAATTTGAAGAAGATGGAATAACGTATGTCCCGGAAGACGAAAATGCTGATTTGAGCGAATATCAAGAATCGGAAATAAAAGAATATAGGGTAAAACAGTTATTAAAAGGAGCCATTGGAAAACCGAGATATTCCCAAGAATTGGCTGACAAGGATTTATCGAATGTCATTTATTTTTATGCTGCGAATGACCAAAATGTTGGGAGGCTTACAGAATCGGAAATTAAATTTCTTGAATCCAAAAAGGTGAAAATATTTGAGACCAATACTGGTCATTCGGAAACATTGTACAGATTTATCGATAAACTGATGGACGGAAGTTTGAAATTATAAAAAAACGCCCTACAGCAATGAAGGTTTCATGTGGTCCTTCGGCCCCCCACGATCAAAGCCTCTGTTGAGCCGAACTACCCGGTTTCATCAGCCCGGCAAAAACCAACGAAGTTTCCCTATCATTGACTTTTGCCAAGCTCAGTAAGATACTTTAAAAGATCCACCAGCTCGTCCTCGCTTAAGTCATCTGTAAGACCGGCTGGCATCATTGAGATCTTACTTGTCTCTTGAGATTTAATCTTGCTTTTTGTTATGGAAACTTCTTCTCCCGTTACTGTTTTTAGTGTAATCTTGTTTGAATCCTCAAAGACTATTGAGCCCTGATAAAAATCTCCGTTTCCCGTAGTGATTGTCGATGATTTATAACCCTCCTTTATTTTTTTACTCGGGTCTATTAATGCTTCTACGATGTAATCCACCGGAGCACTGGCACCGATGCTGCCCAGGTCAGGACCGATATCACTCAGACCGACTCCCCTAATTTTGTGACACGTGATGCAAGCAAGTTGAGGTATCTGATATATTTCTTTTCCCTTTGTCACATCACCATCTTCTATTTTGGCGACGAGTTTCCGGATCCTTTCTTCGTTATTTGATCCATCAGATCTGATTTCTATTCCCCCTGCCCTGGCCAAAGCAGCAATTAAATCATCTGCACCTTCTCGTCCCGATATCTGTACATACCGAGCAGCGTATCTGGCAGTTTCGGTGGGTATCGTCTTTCCTTCCAAATCTGCCGTTAAGGCTCTGAAGGCACCCTCCTTTCTTACTATTGTCCTAATAAGGTATTCAATGGTTGAATGATCAAGTTCTTTACTCAATGTATTAGCTATTGCTTCAATCCCTTTTTGCAGGTCAACTTGCACCAGGGCAGATACTGCAAGTCTTGTCGTATTGATAGAATGCTCTCCATTGGTAATTTGAATCAAAAAATCACGCACTTCATCCGAACCGAACATCGCCAGTGATTCGGCTGCACTTCTCTTAAGAGCATAACTTGCATTCGACTTGCTAAGATTATGCTTTAGCTCATCTGTAAATTCCTTTCTGTTCCAATAACCAACAAGGGAGCAAGCGGTTGCATGGTCGGATTCATTTGTAGATGCGAAAAGATTTTGAATTACTTCAGTTTGATTTTCATTGGGGAATAAACCATTAGTCCTCGCTGCAACCAGTAGACCCTTTGCCGCCTCGCCTGCATATGGACTATCATTTGAACCAGCAATGGTGGCAAGAAAATTCAGTTGCTTAGTATTACCCAATTGCCCGATAACTGTTAAGATATCTAGATCAGGGTACTCACTTTTCCTAAATAAATCAATTAGCGGTTGAGTTGCACGCGGGTCTTCAGTATTCTTAAGGGCAAATATAAGTGCAGCATCATCTGCTTCAGGAACCAGGTCCCCATTAAGGACTGAAGGGAGCCAAGACCTGGCTAATATTCGACACGTTTGACGTAATGCTAACGAGTACGAAGGGTCCATGTCTTCGCTATAGGCAAGCAGAGCAATGTCGAAGGCCTCAATAGAAGCAAATTGACTCAGTGCGGTTACTGCCTCCCTCCGTACGCCAGGATCAGCGTCCTGAACAGCCACTTTAAGTAATTCAAGTGCATCAGGCACCTTTTCATTCCAATAATACAATACTCTGGCAGCGGCCGAGCGAGCACCTGCTGTTTTCGATTGTAATACAGACTTCAACAAGTCTACATCTATCAGGTTAAGCGTCTGTACGGTCCACAATGCTTCCAATCTATGATGATCGAAATCAGGTTCATCTGGGTTGAGTTTACTTACCCAGTTAGTAAGTGCTGCCTTCACCTGATTGACGTCTCTGGTTTTCAATGTTTGTTTGGCCATGAGCCTTACCCAGTTTTCATCCGCCTTCAGAAGTTCTAACAATTCTGGAATACTCGACTCTTGATAGTTAGGCTTTTCAAGCAATGGTCTTTCTTTCGCTGTGATTCTCCAAATTCGACCATGTTGATGATCTCTTCGTTCATCACGAAAATCAACCTCACCATGTTGAATAATTGGACTATACCAATCTGCAACATAAAGGGCTCCATCGGGCCCCATTTTCACATCAACGGGTCGAAAAGATTTGTGTGTTGACTTCAGGAAGGTAGGCTCGAGAGTCACCTCGTAGGAACTCCCCTTTTCTTTTAGTGAGTACCGGTCTGTGATATGGGCACGGAAGTCATTGGTAATGACATCACCCGTCCAGGATGGTGGAAAATGTTTACCACTGATAATTTCAATACCACTGGCCTTGGGTCTATTTGGGGTAAGTGCCGGTAAGGACTTCGACTCACCGGGAGAAGCAATAAAAACAGCATTCGGAAAGCTGTGTCCAAAGCCAGTACCTGCGCCATCGGACTCAAAAGACTGCCCCCAATAGGAGACTGCGTGTCCCCAGGGGTTGACATACCCCTTTGTGAAGATTTCCAAACGTCGCGTATCAGTGTCATAGGTCCAAAGCCCTCCCCCGTTGAGATGACGGGGGCCGTAGGCAGTTTCTACATGTGACGAAATGTAGTAACCCTGCAGCATATACATCTTTCCCCCGGGGCCCCATCCCAGTCGATGCAGCGTATGGTGTGTATCTTCTGTTCCAAAGCCGGTTAGTAAGACATCGCATTTATCAGCTTTCCCATCCTTATTTGTGTCACGCAAATGAATGAGTTTGTCCCCGTTGGCAACATAGGCTCCACCCTGGTTATCCGGAAGTACCCCACCGGGAATAATCAGTTTATCATAGAAAATGGAAGACTTATCAGCCACTCCATCATGATCGGTATCCTCAAGCACTACTATCCTGTCACTAGGTTCCTCATTTACGTTTAGCTGAGGATAGATATGGCTGCCACAAATCCAGAGGCGACCATCAGAATCAAAATTAATTTGAGTGGGTTTTTCTATCATGGGCGTTGCAGCATAGAGGCTAACTTCAAATCCTTCCGCCACTGAAAAGGAAGCCAACTCCATCTCCAGATCAGGTTCGGGGATATCCTGAAGGGCATTTTGTGCCTGCAAACAGTGGGTCAACAAACAGATGCAAATAAACCACCGGAATATTGCTTTCAAACTTATCATCATAATTCTTCGAGTAATGATGTTATCACTGCTTCCTGTTTTGTTATAAATGGCTCAATCTGGGCAGGTTCTTCCTGAGCAATCCGTTGTTCATCTTT
>JAUILH010000173.1 GCA_030433115.1 Bacteroidia bacterium
GGCAGTAGTTCAGCGGTCAATTTCAACTTTGGTCTGGTCTATCGTGTCCGAGAATTATTGGTAGGACTCAGTGCAACACAGATTACGGAGTCTCTATTTGGTTTTGGGCAAAGCCGAATAAGCGCCAGCAGACATTACTACTTGTACTCCAGGTATCAAATTGATTTGGGAACTTCTTCAAGCATTCAACCCTCTTTTTTGCTGAAAACAGACCTGGCTTCCACACAGTTTGAATTGAATTTGCGCTATATTTTGATGAATACGTATTGGGCAGGGGTGTCATACAGACATGAAGATGCTGTTTGTTTTATGATGGGTGTTGATGTATTGAAGAAGTATAGAATAGGGTGTGCTTATGACATGACAATATCTGATTTGGCGAACTATTCCCAGGGAAGTATTGAGTTTGTCTTGGCTGTTTTAATCAATCGAGTGAGTTATAGACAATTTTCGCCCGTGGGGAGTCCAGATTTTTAGACAGTTCATTGTAACTTTGTAATAATGATTGTTGTTGTACAATCAAACTCTGCAAAATGAAACACCTCTTACTGCTATTCACATTGTCCCTTAGTTTGGCCCATGCCCAGCAACCCAACTACACATTGTTTAACCAAATGTCGAGCTTTGCAAACCCGGCGTTGGTAGGACTGCGGTATAAGGTTAATGGAGGTCTGTCTCATCAGTCAACTGTGGTTGGATTCGCAGGATATCCACAAGTTACTTCAGCGTTTGCGGAGTACAATTCCAAATTGCTACATGGAGGTATTGGAATCAATTCTCACATTTTGACTTCCGGTTTTCAATCTCAATTTCAATTAAATCTTCAATATGCGTTTCATATTGATTTAGGTGGACACAAAAAACTCAGTTTTGGGACGACTGTTGGTTTGCACAGTATTGCTTACGACCAGCAATGGGTGGGAATTACGCAAAGTCCATCAAGTACCAGATTAAACATCAATGCTGGTATGGCGTATCATAGTAAAAGATTCACCATTGGATTAAGCTCCACACAAATTACAGAGCCAACTTATAGTTTTGATCTTTGGACTTCCCAACCATCCCGTATGTATCATTTGTATTCCGGATACAATATCATTGTTAGTCGCAAATCTACCATACAACCGAGTATGATGGTGTCTTCAGATTTAGTATTCAACCAAGCCAACTTCATGCTCCAGTATGTTTATAACAATAAGTACTGGGGAGGCGTGTCTTTGATAGATCGCAACATGTACGGTGTTGTCGCCGGGCTCAGAATAAAACAAAAATTCAGTTTCGGAGCGGCCTATCATGTGCGGGCTTCTCGTTTGAGTAATTATAATTCAAGTTCTGTTGAGCTGTTATTGAGATATAGCATTCCCAATCCTTCGCACTACAAAGTAATAGTAAAGCCGAATTTTTTGTAGGTCATGCCGTTTCCATAGATTTGTGATTCTATGAAAATGTTGATTTACGTCCTGCTCCCGTTTCTGTTAGTTTTAGTTTCCTCTAAAGGTCTGTCGAATAGTGGTTCCTATTATTGCTCTGGTGGGCAACTTGTTCCTAAAAAACACACGACCATTTCTCTGGAAAGGGAGGTGTTATCTCTGAGTAGGGAAGGTAATTATATACGGGTAGACGTGTATTACGAATTTTACAATCCAGGTGATTCGTTAAACGAAATAGTTGGTTTTGTGACCCCTCCTGCTTTTGGAGATGTGAGTATACAAGATCAAAGCCATCCTCAATTATCTGAATTTACAGTTATTTTTAATGGGGAATCATTGCCGTTTCATATTGACAATGCAGGGACCAGTGGCTTTTCGGATGAGGTTTATGGTACCCACAGAGAAGGGATAAAAGTTTATGATTTTGTCTATTATTTCGATACACATTTCAAGCCGGGTATGAACGTTTTAAGACATTCTTATCTGTATCGTGGAGGGTCTAGTGTTTGCACAGAACATGAGTTTGCTTACAGACTAACCAATGCACTTGATTGGGCAAATGGTTCCATTGCCAACTTTGATCTTTTCATCGATTTAGGTGAAAATGTCTTCGGTACCATTCCGTACACCTTCCGAAAATATCAAAGAAATCATTGGCATACACTTGGAAATGTTGGAATAGAAGATATACGGGATCCAGACAAATTGGTGTATGACAACATGCTGCGGGTGAAATCGAACAAAGGAAAATTTCATTTTCGTGCGTTAGATTTTAAGCCGGACTTTGACATTCAGATGTACATTGTGTCAAACCTTCATAGAGCAATCAATTGTTCTAAACCTACGGATGAAGATCCAGGAGAGCGATCATTCCTGAATCTGTTAATGAATTCAAAAGAAGATCAGGTTTCTCAGGCAAGGAAGTTGAGCAATGATTCACTCGCTTTCATGATTAATTTTGTGTATGCTTATGAGGGATACATGTTTAAAACCGAACCCTGGCGGACTTATTTCAATCAGTTTTATTGGTATCTGCCTCAGCAACATATTAAAGGCTCTGGTAGAGTGAGGGATGAAGATTTGCAGCAGCTATTGACCAACTTAATCCAAGAAAGGACAAAAAGAAAAAGTTAGTATGACGAGAAAAAGACAGAAAACTAAGTTTGACTTCTTCATTGAAAAGTATAAGTATTTGATATTTGGTTTGGTGGGAGTTCTTGTGCCTTTTATTTTTTGGTTAGTTGAAAGAGACTACATGTCCCAAAATAAAGTAGAAATCGATCAGATCAATGAGGATGTTTTAGAGAGTAATTTAAACGGTTATGTAGGAATTAAAGGACATTGTTTGGCGGAGAATTATTTATTCGAAAGCAACGGTAGAACCGAGCAAAAAGCTTTAATTCCTATTGTGAAGTGTTTTGTTGAGGATCAAGAATCAATCGTGCTTCTTAAGATCACCGATAAGTCAGGAGATGAATTTGATGAATACGTATTAGAACTTATTCAGAACGGGATTCATGGTAAGCTGAAAAAGGAAAGCCTTGAAGATGATGAGAGGAGTATTCTTAAAGCAGGCGGATATGATTTTAATTCTGAAGTATACGTTATAATTGATGGGGAAACTCCGGAAAAAACGCAGAATACTTTTTTCATGGTACTGACAATTGCACCGTCCCTAATGCTAGTGGTCTCTCTAATCGTTTGGTATGATGAGAAAAGGAAGAAAAAAAGACAGAAATCAATTGATGAGATGAATAGACCTCAATCATAAATATACCTGTGTAATGGAAGATACATTAGACTCAAATGAAAAACGCCATCATACCAACCTTTACGAAGGGATTCAATGGTGGGAAAAGAGAAGACTTTGGTTTAACCTGGCCGTTGGCATTGCCGGATTGATTCCTCTCCTGGGGTATATGTCTTATTTAATTCTGGCGGACTTTATTGGTGTGGTAATGTTTGGAGTGGCAGCGAATGTTTGTTTTTGCGCAGGCTACATTCTGGAAGCTTTGGATCTTCACTATTTAAAAGGACGTTTGAATATAGAACGCTATAGGTTGTTACTTTTTACGCTTGGCACGGCGGCTTCCGTTTTAATGACAATTGTCCTCAGTTGGGGATATGGCATTTTTTTGATGGAGTGAAGCCGAAAAGTTCCGCTCAGATGAGCGCATATGCCCAACAAGAACGGAACTAAATCTATTAAGGCTTCCTATCAAGACGCCCATTGATGTAGAATGAGCGGGCCAGTATGTGAGGTTTTTTAACCCTCTGACCCTGCTCATAAAGCGGTTTGTCATGTACTTTTTTAGTATTGTCATCAGTGCGAACCATGATAATTGCTGTCGACATTGAGAGTCCGGTGACGACCAATACGGCACATATTTTCATGAGATCGTTCATAGTTTCAAATTTTAGTGAGCCTGCGTTCTCATTTCATTGCCAAGTATTTGATGAATGACAGAACCAATTCTATCCTTGGTATTTACGTTCTTATCAACGTACTCATAGATTCCTTTTCTCAATAATTCGGCAGTGATGTGTGCACTGTCCTGACTACTGATCATGATGATTTTGCAATCAGGTGAATGTTTCCTCATAATGTCCACCAAATCTGCACCGCTGATTTGATCATGTTCGTCTTCGTTTGGCAAGTAATAATCCAACACCATGATGTTTATCTCGGGATCGTACTCGTCAACAAAATCGTGTGCAGATGCATATGATTTAATTTTGAAATCAAAATCCTGATAAGCCTTACTCTGACAAATTGTGTTGATGTATTTGGTGAGTGCTTTATTGTAATAGGCATCATCTTCAATAATGGTGATTTTAAGTGGTCTTTTACGTAGCATAATTTTGAGTTTTTAGGTTTGTTCAATCTTATGCGAAAGTGATGCCTTTGTTTTATGTGTTTAATAATCAGGTGTTTGTATTTGTTTATTTCGATGGAAATTATCGAAATGACAGATTTGTTTTCAATTTGAAAATAAACTTAGGCTTCCTCCTGGTCCTCTTTAAGGAGTCTGTAAACAGTAGTTTGACCAATGTCCAGTTTTTCAGCTACTTTTTTAGTGTCGTTGTGAAATTTCTTCATGAAAATCTTAACAATCATGCGATTGTATTCACGCATGCTCATGTCTTGAGCAGTAATTTCAGTAATGTCCTCAGATGTGTGTAAAGTAATGTCCTCCGCCTGGATTTGATCAGTGTCGGACATCACAAAAGCCAATTCTATAACAGATTTTAATTCTCGAACATTACCAGGCCAGTTATAATTGAGCAGTTTTTTTTTGGCAAAATCATCTAAGGTCTTAGAGGGTAATTGATTGTCTTTGGCAAAATTATCCAGAAAATGTTTGGATAAAATTAGAATGTCATCACCCCGCTCTCTTAATGGCGGTAACTCAATGGTTAAGCCGAATAATCGGTAGTACAAATCCTCTCTGAAACGTTCTTTTTTAACTTCTTCTTTCAGGTTTTTGTGTGTAGCTACTATAAGCCTGCAGTTTGTTTTAATTGCATCATTTCCGCCAACTCTTGTAATTTCTCGTTCCTGTAGAGCTCTAAGAAGTTTTGCTTGAGAATTGATGTCCATTTCCCCCATTTCGTCCAGAAAAAGTGTCCCATCTTTGGCTTCTTCAAATTTTCCGATTCTTCTGGTAATGGCACCTGTAAATGCACCTTTTTCATGACCAAAAAGCTCACTTTCAATTAGCTCCTGAGGAATGGCGGCCATATTCACGGACACAAAAGGTTTGTCCTTTCTAACAGAATTAAAATGAATGGCTTTTGCCACAAGTTCCTTACCAGTTCCGGTTTCACCTGTTACGGTTACGTTGATATTCGTATTCAGAGATTTGCTCATCAAGTCAAACACTTGTTTTATGGGGGTACTTTGACCAATGATGCTGTTGAAGTCGTATTTGATCTGTAGGTCCTTCTTCAGACTTTTAATTTCATCTTTCAGGTGGACATTATTTTTGATATGGTTGATCGTGTTCAGAAGCCTGCCAGCAATGTCCTTACTTTTGATCAGGTAGTCGAAAGCACCGAGTTTGAGTAATTCCACGGCAGTTTCAATATCTTCTTGCTCAGAAATAATGACCACTTCTATGCCCGGATCAAAGGCTTTGATTTCTTTCAGAAGTTGGTCGCCCTTGCTGTCTGGCAATCTGTAATCCAGGGTAACCACATTGGGCTTAAGATGCAGTTTTTTCAAGAACGATTTGGCATTATGAAAGGTGTCAATTTCATAATCTGGATTTAACTGAAGACTATGCACCAGCAACTTATTATACCATTCGTTGTCTTCAACTACAAAAATTTTGAAATTACCATCTGCCATGTTCGAATCAATTGCGCGTTTAAAATTAGCTATATTCAGGAATTTAACACTTATTCACCATGTTTCTCCATTTCTACTTTCACTTGTTGAATGGTGCTTTCCATTTCCTTTCTGCAATCGGCAATGAGCGATTTTAGCTTTTCCGGGAGCTCACCTTGTCGGCCAATTTTTTCAATTTGTTTGAGTCGAGAGTAAAAAGCACGGGCATTCAAGTGTGCAGCAGGGGCACTTATTTTGTGCGCATAGTCTGCCACTTTGTTTGCATCATTTTTTGAGAAGCCTTCTTCAATTTTAGCCATGCCTTCTTCCGAACCAGAGATGAAAGTGGTTAACATGTCCAAAAAGAAATGCCGGTCACCGTTGCTCAGTTGCATCAATTCTGTGAAGTCCAGTTCGGTGTCAGATGTTTCCGTTGGCTCTGCCAGATCTTCGTTCTCAAGATGCTCTGAATCATCGCCAAGCAGTGACTTATGAATGGTTTTAAGCAAGTCAATTTCTTTAAAGGGTTTAGGTAAAAATCCGTTCATTCCAACATCACTGAATTCCTGACGATCTTGTTCGTTGGTGGCAGCACTGAGGGCGATGATGGGGACACAGGCTTTTTCGGAATCTTTCATTTTCCTAATTTCGACGGTGGCTTCTACGCCATTCATATTGGGCATTCTCGCGTCCATCAGTATCAGGTCAAAGTCATATTTTTCAACACAATTCACGGCTTCAATTCCATCCTTGGCCTCATGCCAAATCAAACCATTTTTGTCCAGAATTGTACTGAGGAGTTGTCTGTTAAAAGATTCATCGTCCACTATGAGAATTTTTTTACCTTTTAATTCATCAATTTTATCGTCATGATCGGTGGGATTGTCAGTCAACTCTTTGCTGCTCGAAATCTCAAATGGAATCTCCAGATTTACTGTAGTACCCTTGTCTGGTTCACTGGTAAGGTGGATTTTACCGTTATGTAACTGAACCAGTCTTTTGGTAATGGTGAGACCCAAACCTGTGCCTCCAAACTCTCTTGAAGTACTCTCGTCCGCCTGCTCAAATTCGTCAAATATTTTCTGAAGCTGATGAGCAGTCATACCAATACCAGTATCTTTAATTCTAATTGCAAGCAGCGCCAATTCGCGTTTTTTGGACAATAGAGAAATGCTCACATTCACCTGTCCATTTTTGGTGAACTTTACAGCGTTTCCTATCAGGTTAAGCAGGATTTGTCTCAGTCTTTGAGGATCACCCATTAGGACCGGAGGCACGTTGTTTTCAATTTCAGTGATCAACTCTGTATGATTGTCTTCTGCCTTAGGACTTACAAATTTCAGCGTGTCTTGAACCACCTCATTAATTAGAAAAGGAATTTTTTCAAAGGGCAGTTTGTTATTTTGGATGCGACTCAGGTCCAGGATGTCGTTGACAAGATGTGTTAAATGCTCACTAGATTTTTGAAGAATCTCTACTTGCTCATGCTGTTCCTTTGAAAGTGGAGTTTGTGCAAGTTGTTCCGAAAAACCTGCGATGGCATTCAATGGCGTTCTGATTTCGTGACTCATGTTCGCAAAAAAACGTTCCTTGATCTTTGATAATTCTTCGGTTCTTTTCTTAGCTCGGGTTACTTGAACTCTGTATTTTCTATTATTCTGTACGTAATTCAATATTAAGAATATCAGGGCGATCATGATCAATCCAATGATGATGCAAAACACAGCGATTTGACGATTCACTTCCTCTGCTTTTTCTTCAGCTACCTGTGCTTTTAAACTAATTTTTTCTCGCTCTTTTAGCTCAATTTCAGCGATAAGTTCACTAATTTTAAGCATGATTTTGCGATCTTCCTCCAATAAGGTCATTTCTTGTTTAATGAGCTTCTCGGTAGCCAATTGCTCTTCATGCATGATCTGATTTAAGCGGTTCTCTACCGTAGAAATAGCCACACTCTCTGATGGCGCGGATGGAGCGCTGAGGTCTGTTGTCTGAATGGTGTCGGTGCTGCTTTCTATAATAGTGGAGTCTTTTGCATTGCGTTTTTTTCGCCGAAATAGTCCCTTGATCTTTTGAGAGATTTTCCATTCCGCCATTTTTTTCTTTGTTTTTTCGGGTTCTGTCTGTTGAGACAAGGTGTCACGTGCTTTAGTTGAGACAGTTTCCGTTGATGATGTTGAAGTCCTTTCTCTCGAGATGGCGGTTTGG
>JAUILH010000174.1 GCA_030433115.1 Bacteroidia bacterium
TCTGAAAATAGCCACTGATTTTGGCTACTTTCTTCTTACGAGAAATAGCTGCACCGACAGCAAATAAGCTCAGGCCGTAGACGATGGAATCTGCCAGCATATCCAGCGAGTCAGCCACCAGACCCATAGAGCGGGATATCCATCCGGTAGTCATTTCTACTACAAAGAAGCCGAAATTGATGCCCAATACCCACCATAGTATTTTCCTTTGATGCGATTCGTCAACAACTGAAGGCATATCAGCGTCTTCTGTGTTTTCCAATTTATCGTTTAGGTTCAACTCGCTGATAGCCTGATGAATTTGATCTATGTCACCAATGTGGTAAATTCCAAGTTGACGGGAAGGTATGTCAAATTCAAGGTGTTTTATATTGGAAAACGACTCCAATTTCATACGAATTAACTGTTCCTCAGAGGAGCAGTCCATTCTCGATATTTTGAATATTGTTTTTTTCATACTTCTATCTTTAATCATCATCTCCCAGCTCACCCTTTTTCATTTCTGCTAATAAGTAATATGCATTGTTCCAAGCGACAGTTGTACCTTCTTCTAATGGTTGGAGAAGTTTAACTTCTATCCAACCGTTATCCATTGCTCCAACAATAATTTCCTCCGGTACAAATTCCCACTCAACTTCACCATCTTCATCTTTCTTCTCAGCCGTGAAAATGAAATATTTATCACCATCTCTAATTACAGCAGCTTCAGGCAGAGCATAACAACGAACGTCATCAATTATGATACGTCCCCGCACATACATACCGGGAATAAGCAATCCTTCCTTATTATGAATTTCTGCATGAAGGTGAATGGCCTTAGGGTCTTGCTCGAATGCTTTACCTACTGAATAAATGGTTGCTTCCAGTTCTTTTCCTGGCAAGGATTCAATAGAAAACTTAACTTTCTGGCCTTCTTTTACCTTGTGCATGTCTTTTTCAAACACCATTAAATCGGTATGGATGTGATCTATATTGACGATTTCAAACATCTCGGTTTGTGGCTGTACATATTGGCCTGTTTTTACATTTACATGTCGTACGTATCCTGAAATAGGAGTGGATACTGGTACTTGATCGTAGATTTCACCTTGCTGTATTTTCATAAGGCTCAATCCCAATAGTCTTAACTGTGCTTCATAACCTACTACCGTTCCTTTCATTGACTGGTAATCCGCCTGTGTTTTCTGAAATTCTTTTCCTGACCCTACTTTTTCATCATAGAGCTTCTTTTGACGCTGGTATTCTTTATCAATGTATTGAAGTTGGTTCCAGCTATTGATGTAATCGGTTTGTAGTTTAATCAGGTCAGGATGGTTGAGGTATGCCAGTACCTGTCCTTTCTTTATTTTATCGCCTTCAATTACTTTAATGCTGATAATGTTCGCACCTATGACGGCTGTAACCGCTGCTTCATTTTGTGGGGGTACTTCCAATTGTCCGTTTGCATCCACATAGGAGGAGATGTTGCGAAGTGGTAAAGTATCTACCTTCATTCTTAGCGATTGAAATTGCTGGGTAGAAAAGTGTACTTCTTCAACATGTTCTTCTTCTAGTTCTTCCCCTTCTTCTTTATTCACCGAGTTTCCACACGATACAATCAATAAACTTGCTGCAACGAACAAGCTGCCAATACTCCAAGTCTTTAACAATGGAGTAGTGTAATTTTTTATGTAAGAGTTCATATTATTCAGTTTTTTATATTATTGACCAATCAGGTATTCCAGATTGATAATGGCCTGGTTGTACCCGTTTAATGTATTGAGATAATTGAATTTCAGTTCCAGCCCCTGATTTAGATTTTGAAAATATTCCACATAATCTATGGCTCCATTCTCGAAACTCTTTTGAGCATTGCCAATGATGAGATTTGCTTGTGGAATTGCTTTGTCCTTATAGTAGCTCAAGCTCCCCCCGTATTTGAACACTTCCTGTAGCTGCTGTTCGTACTGCCCCTGAAGGACGGAAGTGTAGTAATTAGCATTGGTTTCGGCCATCTGCTCTTTGAGCCTGGCTGATTTTATATTGGCCTTATAGGAACCGTAAAATAACGGTATTGAAATGCCAGCCTGTACTCCGGAAAATCGATTAGAAGAGCCTGCAATATCACCAGTTGTAGTTTGTTGCCCTATTAGTGATTGATTAAAATACCCGACTGATAAACCAGGGAGCGTTTTAGATGTTTGCACCGCTTTTTCAGCACTGGCAATTTCAATCTGTTGTTTAGCATACGCCAGCAAAGGATTATTGACTACTTGTGTCGAATCCTGAATACCCGCCAATGTCCTTTCAGTTAAGGCTTCTGGCGTAAACTGGATTCCTGTGGTGTCATTCAATAATATGCGAAGTTGTTTTTCCTGAATGGCAATGTCCGATGCTATTAGTTTAAGTGTATTTTGGATTTCCATTACCTTGGTTTCTGCTGCTGCTTTTTCAAGGTAGCTGGTAGCTTCCGTTTCATAACGGATGGTGGCTGCATGTAGAAACCGACCATAAATAGTATCCTGATACAAAAGCAACTTTTCTTTTTCCCGTAACCAAGCCAGTTGATACCAGCTTTGGCGAATTTCTCGTTTCAGGCTATTCTCAGTTACCTCTAGTTGCATCTTGCTTCCTTCGGTCTTTTCTTTTGCGAGTTTACGTTGGTTGGTGTAAACGGTAGGAAAATCAAATTGCTGGGTCAGGTTCAAGGCAAAATCATTTTCAAAACTGTTGTATTGCCCATATTGCATACCTACATTGGTCTTACCCGGATCAAACGCAGCTCTTTTTCCTTGTTCCTGCAACTCTATATTTGTTTTGGCTATCTGTACATTGCCGTTATTCGATAAACCGATCCTGAGGGCTTCCTCTAATGTGGTGACTGTTTTATCTTTTGTCTCCTGAGCTTTCAGTTCACCGGACGAAAAAAGAGTGAATCCACCAATCAGTATCAGAATAGTCATGGCTTTGGGTATCATTACTTTGGAGCTTCTGTTTTCTACCCACCTGTATAATATAGGAAGCACAAATAAGGTAAGTAAAGTGGCTGTAATCATTCCGCCAATTACCACGGTCGCTAAGGGTTGCTGGACTTCTGCACCTGCCGAGGTAGAAACAGCCATTGGCAAAAAGCCAAAGACATCTGTGAGTGCTGTAAGAAGAATTGGCCTTATCCGCCTTCTTGCGCCTAACCGGATACGTTCATTCAAATCGCTTACTCCTTCATCTTTCAGTTCGTTCCATCCACTTATGAGTACTAACCCATTCAATACGGCTACTCCAAAGAGTACAATAAAACCAACGCCTGCTGAAATACTGAACGGCATATCTCGCAACCATAAAGAGAAAACCCCTCCAATGGCTGCCAATGGAATGGCCATGTATATCATCATGGATTGTTTGAAAGACTTTAGAGCAAAAAATATGAGTAAGAATATCAATGCTAATGCGATAGGAACGACTATTTGTAATCGCTTACTGGCACGTTCCAGATTCTCAAAAGCGCCCCCATACCGTATGTAATAACCAGGGGGGAGGTCAAGCTTTGCGTCCAACTTTTGCTGAATTTCTTCTACAAGTGATTTTATATCACGTCCCCTGACATTGATGCCTACATAAGTCCTGCGGTTGGTATTATCCCGGCTGATTTGCATGGGGCCTGGTTGGTAGCTTATGTTTGCTACTTCTTTCAGAGGGATTTGTGAGCCGCTGGGTAAACTAATGTAGAGGTTCTTTATATCGTCAATGCTTTTACGGTGTTGTTCATCCAGTCGAACGACCAAATCAAAACGTTTTTCACCTTCAAAAATTACCCCTGCCTTACCACCTACAAAAGCTGATTGAATCAACCTATTCAGGTCTTGGATATTTACCCCATATTGAGCCAGTTTATTCCGGTTATACTGCACAGTCATTTGGGGAAGTCCTGTTGTTGCCTCCACACGCATATCACCTATGCCTTGAGTCCCGGCAATAATCTTTGATATTTCTTCCGCTTTTGCGGCCAAGATATTGATGTCTTCCCCGTATAATTTGATGGCAATATCCTCCTTAATTCCTTCTAACAATTCGTTGAACCGCATTTCGATGGGCTGGGTAAACTCGAAATTGACACCTGGTATCTTTTCCAGTTCCTCTTTCATTTTATATATCAGATCGTCTTTGCTTTCGGCAGAAACCCATTCTTCCTTGGGAGCCATTATGACGAATACATCTGCATAATCAAAGGGCATAGGATCTGTTGGGATTTCGGCAGACCCAATACGGCTAACTATCTTCAGTACTTCAGGAAACTTAGTCTTAACAATACCTTCTATTTTGGTGGTGGTTTCGATGGTTTCCGATAGCGAGCTACCCGGTTTTAGAATAGCATGAAATGCAATATCTCCTTCATCCAACTGTGGAACAAATTCTCCACCCATGCGTGAGAAGGTAAAGACCGCCAAGCCGAGCAATACAACCGCTGAAACGATTACCCATTTGGCTTTTTTTAATGCCCTACCCAATGTGGGTTCATAAATATTCTCAAGCCAAAGGACAAAACGATCACCCCATGAAGCTTTATTACTGTTGCTTGTACGAATAAACCAAGCCGACATCATAGGAACATAGGTTAGGCAAAGGATCATAACACCAATCATGGCAAACATGAAGGTGAGTGCCATCGGCTTGAACATTTTACCCTCAACACCTTGTAGGGCAAGAATCGGGATAAACACTATGAGTATAATGAGTTGACCAAAGAAGGCAGCATTCATCATTTTGCTTGAGGCCGAATAGGATACTTCATCTCTAACCTGTGCAGTGATGTTCTGTTTTTTCAATACACGTTCGTGAAGGAGAAATACGGTGCTTTCCACAATTATTACAGCACCGTCTATAATGATTCCGAAATCAATGGCTCCCAGGCTCATCAAGTTTGCCCAAACGCCAAAAACGTTCATTAATACAAAAGCAAACAATAAGGATAGGGGAATAGTTGATGCTACGATTAATCCACCACGCCAATTCCCAAGCAGAAACACCAAAACAAAAATGACAATCAATGCCCCTTCCATCAGGTTAGTGCTGACTGTGTCTGTTGTTTTTGCTATGAGTTTACTTCTGTCAAGTAGTGGTTCAATTACAATACCTTCAGGTAAGGATTTCTGAATTTCCATCATGCGTTCTTTCACACGAATTATTACATCATTGGAGTTGGCTCCTTTGAGCAATAACACTAACCCACCTACAACTTCTTCACCATCCTGCGTTAGTGCACCATAACGAACCGCATTACCATATTGAACTTTTGCTACATCCTTGATTCGGATAGGCAGGTTATTCACATTTTTAACCACTATGTTCTCAATGTCTTTCAGATTTCTGGCTAAACCTTCGCCTCTAATAAAATTGGCTTGATGGTTTTTCTCGATATAAGCGCCACCTGTATTCTGATTGTTGGCTTCCAGTGCATTGAAAATATCAAGAATAGTAATGCCAATTGCCTTCAGTTCATCTGGGTTGATGGCCACTTCATACTGTTTCAAACTTCCTCCAATGGCGTTTATTTCTACCACTCCGGGAACCATTGCCATTTGCCTACGCACAATCCAATCTTGCATCGTGCGTAAATCAGTGGGAGTGAATTGGCCTTTGTGAGTAGAATCTACTTTTAGTGTGTATTGATAGATTTCTCCCAACCCGGTGGATATTGGCCCCATTGAAGGCTCACCAAATTCTTTTGGGATACTTTCTTTGATTTCTGCAAGCTTTTCAGCCACTAATTGCCTTGGCAGATAAGTTCCAATATCGTCTTCAAAAACGATAGTTACTACCGATAAACCAAATCGGGAAACCGAGCGGATTTCAGTTACACCGGGTAGGTTGGCTACTGCCACCTCCACTGGATAGGTAACAAACTGCTCAATATCCTCTGTGCCCAGGTTCGGAGCTTGTGTAATGACCTGTACCTGGTTATTTGTAATATCCGGCACAGCATCTAGCGGTACTTGGGACGCACTCCATAAGCCACCAATAATGAGGGCAATGGTGAGCATGCCAATAATAAGCTTGTTTTTTATTGAAAACGAAATTATTTGATTAATCATAGCTTTACTTTTATCAGGATCTCTTGATAAAGAAGTCCTGATGTTTATGACTTTTAAACATGTTGATTTGGAAATACAAGCCGTACTGTTCTATTGGACTGTAGGCGTAGTGGTGGTTATTGAATATCACACATGTGACTTGAAAATCACATGTGTTAATACCTTTGAATAAGTAAGCAATAACCTATTAGGAGAACTTTGGGGGATGCCAAATGGCATTGATTAAATTAAAAGAAATACCATTGTTGTAGTTTCTGGGCAACTTATTATTATCCGCAAATACCAGATTGATAATTACCCTATTGTTTCCAAAAGAGATTGCATGTACATGACTACATTGACAACCGCAGAGTGGGGGGCAATTTTCGTTATCCTGATTTCCGCTCTCCTGCTGACTAGATTCTGTATTTGAGTAGTTGTAAACACCATCATACGAGTTACTACGACAAGCTCCCTCAATAGGGACTGTGGAGAGCATCAGCGTAAACGTGGCGAATATCAAAGATAAATACTTCATTGGTCACAAAGATAATGAAGCGATAGTGCAACCCGATTGCAAAGGTTATTGGTTACACTTATCGCATAATCCTTTAATGACCATGTTAGCTTGTGCCATTTTAAAATTATTTGGTAGATTGACTAAAGGAATAGGGTGGTCTAAAAGGCAAAAAGTCATTTCACATGAAGTGCAATAGAAATGATAATGAAGGTCTTCTGGATCGCAATTGCAGCCTTCTACACATACAGCATACTTGGTCATCCCTGAGCCATCTTCGATACTATGGATCACCTTATGATCTTCAAAAGTTTTTAGTGTGCGAAAAATTGAACTTCTGTCTGATTGATCGAGACCAACTTCAATGTCCTTTAAAGACTGTGCTTTCTTTTGTTCTAATAGGTAGCGCAGTACTACTATCCTTACAGCAGTCGGCTTTACGTCCTTAATTTTAAATATTTCTTCTATTCTGTCCATTACAAGAACCAAAGGTTGTCTTTTCCAAATTCAGGTATTTCATTTCCATCAAAATGAGGGAGCATTTCTGCGACCATTTCAGGGTATTTGATGGTGACTGGTAAGTTCTGTTGCCTTACTGATTTCCAATACATACGGCTGAATTGATATACCTGGTCAATCAGTTCCTTTACTGTCTTATATTCCTCTACCAGCTCCTTTTCTGTGCAGAAAATTTTTAACTTGATCGGGAACGGAAAACCGTCATGGAAGCTGTAAAATTTTGGATTGTATCGTGTGTTGTTGAATAGCAGGAATTTATTGTACCCAACCTTTATGAATGTGCCACTCATTGGCATAAGGTCTTTCCAACTGTTGTCAAATGCAACAATGTCTGAGGATTCTGTTTTGTTGATGGACACTATAAATACCGGAATGTCTAATCCAAGGTCTTTGAGGCCGTCTTCTATTGGTTGAAGTTCATCTTGCCTCATACTCTTGTAGAAGTGTATCACAAGCCGTTTGATGCCTGTATTTACATTAGCATACTCCTTTACTGCTCTGATGATTGAACCTGCCAACTCCTTTGTTTGGTCTTTCTGGAAGCATTCAAAACGGTTGAATTTCCCATTGTTAGCGAAGCTAAAAGCACTCCCGATATACTGTATGTCAACCTCTGAGTTTCTGAATGCTCCAATACCTACAATCAATTCGTTCTTGAGCTTTGTATCCAGTTTCCAAGGTATGCCGTTCAATTTGGCTAAAATGGCGATTGCAATATTCGGTAAGCTGTAATAGTACTTTTCATTAGTCATTACCTTCTCTCCGTCAATTACCTGTGAGGATACGCCTTCTTTCAGTAGCAATTCTTTCAGCTTGTAGTATATCTTCCTTCTTGATTTGTCTGGAGCATT
>JAUILH010000014.1 GCA_030433115.1 Bacteroidia bacterium
GAATTGTACACGCTTTTGGATTGTATTCCGAAATCCAAGATACTTTGCTAGTTACGGGTTACGATGATACCATTTGTGGACTACCCCAAAGTTGTGTTTTTAAATTTGACGGAACTAGTTTTAGTGAGTGGGAGCCTTTTAACGAGTTGAGTTTTGTTGATTTAGGCAATAGTAATTTAACTGGTTTTCTGATAGAATACCAAGGAGATATTTATATGTCTGGCTTATGGGATTTAACCAATGGGCAAACTGAATACTTCTTAAAGTGGGATGGAACGCAATGGGATGATATGGGTGACCCAATGGGGGTCGCTCCAATCAAAGATGTTTTGGTTCACAATGGGAAATTATACGTTGCTGGGAGTTTCTTTCAACTATCGGGATCATTAGGCAATTGTATCCTTGAGTATGACGGTACAAATTGGGACTTTATGGGAGGTGGTTTTAGTGGGCCAAATCTTAGCAATCCTCCAAGCGGAAATCCAGTTGTCAATGACCTTCATATCCACAATGACACATTGTATGCTGCCGGATCATTTAGTTATGCAGGTGGAATCCCAGCAAGCAATATTGCTAAATGGGATGGTTCTAAATGGTGTAGCCTTGGTGGTGAATTTTCGCAACAAATCTTACAAATGACGACGTGGCGTGACAGTCTTTATGTTTGTGGTGGATTCCAGACGATTGACAATGATACGGTAAATTACATTGCGAAATGGGCAGGAGGAAACTATGTCGAACAATGCAGTCAGAATATTCAATCAACGTACGAAATTACAGCACACAATTTTAATCTATACCCCAATCCAGCAAGGGAAAGTTGGGGTGTCGAGGGAGACGTTCTAATAAATAAACTCGAAATTTATGACATAGGAGGTCAATTAGTTTATTCAAACGCCCCAAAAGCCCTTAAAACGCTTATTCCAGCACAAAATCTTACAAAAGGCTACTATTCAGTAGTCATTTATGCACAAAAAACAATTATTCACAAAAAAGCCATGAAACAATGAGGTCAAAAAAACTACCAATTTTAGGGCTTGTATTCGGAATCGCAAATTTCGCAATAAGCCAACAATACACAATGCCAGTTAAACAATGGGATGTGTCAAATGGAAATCCTGCAAACTATGAACAAACCGCCTGTGCGGTTGATCCTTCTGGAAACTTAGTTTACGTTGGAAACCATCAAACCAATAACCAGACAGACATATTTCTAAACTGTATCCATCCTAACGGAAATGTAGCATGGCAACAAACGTGCGCCAGTTCACCAAGCTCTGACGATTATGGAATAGACTTAAAGATTGATAATGCTGGGAACATATACTTGACAGGGGCTTATCATAACGGAAGTAATTACGATTACTCAATTGCCAAGTACAATTCTTCGGGCGTTCTACAATGGCAAAAATACTACGATAATGGTGGCGATGATATTCCTGCCGCTCTTGAGATTGACGGAAACGGAAATACTTATGTTACGGGCACAAGTCAAGGCAATTGGATACTAACTGATTTTGCAACATTAAAATTTGATTCTAATGGAAATCAGTCTTGGGTTGAAAGATACGATCATAACAACAGTAATAAAGCTGAACTTGCTACGGATATTGGGCTTGATAACTCAGGAAACGTTATTGTTTGTGGTGCTTGGGCTAACAATCTTAACAATTCGCACTACCTAGTTGTTAAGTACAATAACTCTGGGGCATATCAGGCTTCTAACCATCACAACAGTGCAGGAACAGGTCAGGATTTGCCTGTTGATATGCTTGTTAAGGGCAACGGAAGGGTTTTTATTACCGGAAGTTCAGAAGACAATGGCAATAGGAATATAAAAACGGTAAAGTATAACACCAGCTTGACCCCTGTTTGGATTGATTATATTGATGCAAACGGTCAGCAAGATAGAGGAACATCAATAACCAATACTAATGGAGGTGTCGCCATTTCTGGATATGTTGGACAAGCTGACGGCGGAACAGAATTCTTCGTGCGAAAGTACGACGGTTCAGGGGCTGTTCTTTGGGATTATAACAAAGAGGCGCACGCGCATAATGGAGTTGCCAAGGCAACTGCCATAACCAAAGCACCAAATGGAGGTGTGATTGTAGCAGGTTATAGAGAATCATTTTTGGGAACGAACAATGACTTTTACACGGTTAAATTGGATGGTAATGGTAATGTGGTTTGGGAACGGGATTTTGACGCTTCTGGGAGCGTTGATAATGCAGCAGAAGTTGTTAGATCAGGATCGTCAATATATGTCGTGGGAAGCACAGAAGATTCAGGAATTAAATCGACCACGACAGTTAAGTATGATGAAACTACTACCGATTTTCCACCGGATATAAACGGGGAGACAGCCAATAGGAACATGACGTTTTTAGAAAATAGAGGGCAATTGCTTCAAAGTGATGGTAGTTCTGCTGGACAGATAAATCACTATGCGAATTTCAGAGATTATCAACTGTTTGTGGAGAAAGGACAAATGCACCTTGTATTCAATGATTGGTCACCAAATATGGACGTGCCAGATAATATGCACCGTGTTGATATTTTACTAGAAGGTTCTAACGCAAATGCTGAAGTGTTTGCCTATGATGCAATTAAGACTAAGCATAATTTTTACTTAGGGCACACAGACAAAGGGCTAACTGATTTAGAGAGCTTTCAAAGACTTGTTATTCCAGAGATATACCCTAACATCAATCTGCATTTGTATAGTAATGATAATGGTTTAAAAATGTACTATGAAGTACTTGCTGGTGGTAACGCAGGAGTTATTAGGAAACAGATCATTGGAGCGAGTTCAACAGTATTAAATGGTGTTGGGCAAATTGAGGTTTCTACCACATCTGTTGGGGCTGCCAATTTTGATACTCCCGTTGCATATCAACTTGATGTCGCTGGGAACATTGTGCCTTTAGGGGCTGCAAGTTGGAACTCAGTTGGTGGAGATCAGTATTTAATCAATATGCCAGCCCTAAACCCTGCGCTTACAACAATTATCATGGTTGAGGATGGAAATCAACCACTTTTAGGTGGTGGGCCTTTGGACTATAAGAATTGCCTTTGGAGTACCTATTTTGGAGGTGATGGACAAAGCGAATTTAATGATGTAGATGCCGATATTAATGGCAATGCCTACTACGCGGGACATACCAATATGGCAACATTTCCTATTGCGCAAGGTCAATCTCTGCCAACGTTTAATGGTGGTAGTGAAGCTCTAGTTTTAGAATTAGATGTTAACATGGAATATCAATGGGTGACCTTAATAGGTGGAGGTACACCTGCTTCTAGTTTTGTCAATGCAAATGACCGAGCATTGTCGGTTGGAGTGAACCAAAATACTGGTGCTGACATATATATTTCTGGAACAAGTGAAACAACTGATTTCCCAATTAACGATGGAGGTGGCTTATTCTTTTCAGATGCCACGAACAATAGTGGCTCTTTTGATGCTACTGAAGCTTTTATTTCAAGGTTTGATGGTAATGGTCAATTGGTCTGGTCAACTCTTTTTGGTTCAGGGACAGGAGTTGAAAATTTGAGGGAAATTAAACTTGACAATTTTGGTAATGTATATGCCGTTGGTAGAAGAGAATCAGGAACATTATTGCAACCCTTAACTGGTGCAACAAACTATACCGTTGGTAATGGTTCATTATTGAAATTCGACTCGGGTAATCAGTTACTTTGGGCTAATGCCTATGACTGCGATAATATTCGAGGAATCGGTATTCATCTTTCTTCTGGTGCAATCCATATAATGGGAGAAACTTCAACCAACTTAACGCCTGTTCTAAATTCCGATCCAGCTTTACCCTCAACAACAACTAAAGATATGCAAAATGACGCTTTTGTTGCACGATTTGACGCGTCTGGTGTCTTGGATTATTCTTTCTTTTGGGGAGGTAATTGTTTCGATCAGGCAATGGCAATTGATGTTGATGGTAGCGGTGTAGTTACCTTTGCTGGTCAAACAGGATTGCCGGGTTGTGCAGGTATAAATGTTTCAAATAACTTACCCGTGATAGGTGGTGGTTTTGCAGTTACAACTAATACACCTCACTTCTTTTTAGGGCGTGTTGCTCCATACACAGGAGGAAACGCTAGTGTAACTTATGCAGGCTATATTGGTGGTGGTGGACAAGAGCAGGAAATTTGTCACATTGATGTTACTAAATCTGGATTCACCTATATGACTGGTATAACATCAAGTAGCACTTTTGCTTTGCCCCCTGCTATTCAAATGCCAGCAGCCCAACCGTTCAATTTTATGGATTTTGATGATTTGCAAAGTACTGGAATCAATAGGGATGGTTTTATCATGGGATTTGATCCTAATATGAACCTTCTGTGGAGTACCTATTTTGGGGGTAAATTTAGTGATGCTGGTTATGCTGTGGCAGCTTCCGATAATCAAGCGAGACTATACTATGCAGGAAGTACCTTTACTAACAATGCTACTTTAAGTCCAACTGACACTTGGTTGCCGATTGAGGATTTCGACCCATTTAATCCGAATGATTATTATCAAGCAGTTCCTATACCAACAAATTCATATCCTGCATGGGCGGCATTTTTTGATGTTAATGGTATTACAAACCCGACGGGAATAACTGAAAATGATGTTTCGTCCGTAAATATTTTCCCTAACCCCTCAAACGATCAGGTGGTAATAAATTCTGAGTTCAATATGGATTATATTGAGGTTTTCGATATTCGTGGTAAGCTGGTGACGAAATTAGATGTCAATAATAAAACCATAACTTTGAGTGTAACTTCTTGGGGAAAAGGTCTGTATATTATTCAAGTAATGTCTGATAATAAAAGGTCGACGGCGAGATTTGTTAAAAATTAATATGTTAAAACCAATCAAAATATCGTTTATTCTTATGCTAGTTTCATTGAGCCAAGGAGTTATGGCTCAATGGGACTTGGTTTATAGCGATACAACTGATTGGGGGTATAGAGATATACATTTTGTTAGTCAAGACACGGGTTTTATAACTGGGTCGGGTTCATCCATTGGAGAAGGTTTTTTACTAAGAACTTTTGATGGTGGAAGCTCGTGGGATACACTTACTTTTGGAGTTGATGCGTTGAGGGGAATTGATTTTCCAACGCCCGATACTGGTTATATAACTGGTTTTGATGCCTTTCAATTACTCGTATTAAAAACCGTTGATAAAGGTGTAACATGGAGTATAATATCCGATAGTATTGAAGTTGGCTCACCGCTTTATTTACCAGTTGAATTTCTTGATTCAGAACATGGTTTTATGACGAGTGGAGGATGGACATGGATCACGAATGATGGAGGTTTAAATTGGGATACTCTTTCAACTTCCTTTGGGTCAAATTATGCAGAAATTGATAACGGTGTTTGCTACATAGGTTGGGGGTTTGGTTATCAGCATTCTTCAGATCAATTTCAAACCAGTACTCATGATAGTTTGTTTCATGATACTGGAGGGGATGTATCGGTCAAAAATGACCTTGTCCTTTGCGATGGTAGTGGGTCTCAAGGCGGAAGTTTTGGTTATCCAAACTTTAACTTTGGTATACTTGCTACAAGGCGTATTTCTACAGGTGAAGGTGTAGTAAACCATTTTCCAGACATATACGCCATTGCCGGAGTTGAGCGTACGAACAATGCTTGCTATGCTGCAACTTGGTCGTATACAGGTACATTGCAGATCATTAAGTCTATTGATGATGGGCAAACTTGGTATAATCAAGCCAGTAGTGAAAGTGGCGGTTTTTCCGTCAACGTTATGGAAACCATCCATTGCGTTAACGATTCGACTTGCTATGCTTGTGGCGAGGGTAACATATACAAAACGACAAACGGAGGAGGTGGACTTTTGACACAAACGGGTTTAATCCACGTAGGGGTGGAAGAACCAGAACCAATTGATTTAAAGATTTTCCCTAACCCATCAACAGGGCATTATACCGTACGATTGGCAAAGGATTTTGTGAAATTCGATTTGAAGGTACTCGACTTCAATGGTAAGGAAGTCTATGCGGAGGCAGACCTTTATGGAAATTGTAGATTAGACCTTTCGGGCTTTAGCGATGGAATGTATTTTATACAGCTTACTTTCGGGGGAAATGTGGTTTCAAGAAAAATTATAAAACAGTAATTAGACAATGACAAGTCAAGCTAATTTCTTTCAATTGATGAGGTATGGTGTTTCCCAAGCTTCAATCGGATTTAACACAAATTTCTTAAAAGGAGTTAGCGGTATGCCTACTACACATCAAATAGGTTTTGGGAGAGCGTTAAGAGAGGGAATCCACCCAAATAGTATTGATATACGACAAATGGAAAATGAGGTACACGCCAGAATGGGGGTATTAGGCATTGGGGTATATGTTACTCAAAAGAATACGGAATCGAATCCATGGTCAGCATTATTGACTGGCGGTGTTTCGTTTTATGTATTAAGACAAATGTACCTTGATTGGAAAGCAGGTTTTGTAGCATCAACGTATTTAGATAAATACTATTGGGAAAAATTTGAAAAACATGGAGCGTCAGCATACTATAAAAGGATGTTTTGACGTTGTAGTATTGTGTGCCAACCTTTCCATAGGTTTGTGCAATTGTCCATGGCTTTAAGTGATTTTTGTCTGGCACACTTATAAAGGGAGTATTCAGCGAATGCTTCCTTTCTTTTTGCTTGGATTTGTATAATTTTGGCAGATTATAGTATTGACATCACAAGATGTTAGTATTATCTTTAAGTAAAAGCCATGAAAACTCTCGTTTGTCTAATATTGTTTTTTCCTGTTTTTTCATCCCTTCTATTCGCACAATGGGACTTAAATTATAAGTACGCAGGGGGATTTGACATAGAATTTATCGACATAGCTACTCCAAGTCCAGACACAACTTTTGTATTGGCCAATGACAATTTTTGGGGATCAGGATATTGCTTTTACACCTTTGACGGAGGAACTACATGGGATGAATCTCAAATAAGTCTATACGATACGTTGACAGACATTGATTTTCCGACTAACAATGTTGGATATGCTACGAGCATTGAAGGAGCTTTATACAAGGGAGTTGTGGGTGGATCAGGAATAACTTGGCAATACATACAAGTTGAACTTTTACTGACACCTTAACGGCTGTAAAGTTCTTTTCCGCGTCCAGAGGCGTAGTGGTAGCTAGAAATAAGTCTTTCGTGACTTTAGATTCTGGCAATACATGGCAATCTAGTAGTTTTCTTTGGGGAAATGATGTCGCTCTGGAAGGCGATAAAATGATTTTTACAGAAGGATATTACAGAGGGGAAATGGCTGATACCGCGTTCGGTAGTTTTGGGCAATGGACTCAATTTTCACTTTGGACTTGGACATCCAAAACGACAGACTGTGATGTTCGTTCTGATGGAGCGTGGGCAGCATCCACGGTGGGTATTCAGGGCATTGATTTCGGTTTTGGACATCAAGATTATGGGCTTCTTTTTACCGAAGGTCTACCCAACACATCAATGGTGGCGTTTCCAAATACGATAGGATTAAATGATGTGGATATTCAAGGAAATGATATTTATGTGTCCTCAATTCCATATCCGGGTTACGATAATCACATAATGAAATCTGACGACGGTGGATTTACTTTTGGTGCTCAGTTTATAAATGAACCAGGAGGCATCTCAGTTGATCGTATAACTGAGATAAAAATGGTTAATGACACTATTGGATATGCTGTTGGGCATACAGGTATATACAAAACGCTAAATGCAGGGGGGGCGATAAATGGGAATAATTCCAACGTACATTTGGGAACAGATGACGCTGAGAAATTTGGTATTAAAATATACCCAAATCCAACTACGAACTATGTGAATATTGATGCATCTGAACTACGTGGAAAAGTCAATTTACAACTGTGGGATAGGACTGGTAAACTTGTTCTGTCAGAGAGTATTGAAAACCAAACGCAAATATCTCTAAGTCATTTGAAAAGTGGCATATATCTTATTAGAATTTCCGCAAATGGTAACACATATTCTCAAAGAGTGGTAAAGGAGTAATTTAACCTAAAGCCTTGTATTCTTCGTTAATAGAAAACTCATAACCTCTTGCAAGGGTATTGAAGGAATTAATTACGATTTGATCTATTTGTGAAAGAGCGTTAAATGTATTTATCACTTCTGGGAATAACCTGATATAATCGGCAACAAAAATGCCAATTAGAAAAGAGGCATATTTAAGTTTAAACTTGGCTAGCCCAATAAATGCTTCCTCACCTTTGTTAAACATATTTGCGAATTGAAATACCGATACATTGGATGGATGGGAATAGAAGGAAAGGTGAGTATAGATGTTGTCCAGTATTCCATTTTGAACTCTCATGATTTTGGGCATATCAGCCCATGTAAGAAATTCTACCTTACCCTCTGAAAATTGTATTTTATAATCCTTCTTCTTTATCATGGTTTGGATCTTCTTTTGATCCTTTTCTTCCAATGTCTTGTACAATCCCGTATTTTCTATTTCATTCGTTAAAGTCTCAATCTCCTTCTTTTCACTTTCAAGTTTCTTCCCACTTTCATCTTGTTTAATAATGCTTTCAAACCTTTGTCTAAAATTTAAACCTGATAACACCCATAGATTGTACAGAATAACCTTCTCTTCATAAGATTCTGTATTGATGTAAACCAAGTTGAACATTGCCACAGTTTCATATAAATTTCTCACTTGATTAGCAACCATTGTGGGGTCAATTATCCTATTTAGTCGCGCGCCATCATCTGCGACATACTCAATACCGCCAAGCATTTGTTCAAGATGAGCGATTTTGCTAAACATCATTTGATTTAAGATTTCTGCTTCTGAATCAGCATAGCTCTTTGCCTGCTTATGGTGGTTCATTATTACTTTGAAAAAGTAATTCATAAAGATGCCAAAAGTATCATGGGCATCTTCCATCTTATTCAGGTGAGTTAATCTTTCATATTCATGTCTCAATTCTTCTTGTGTCATTTTTTTGGCTTTAAATTAAGTCTAGGCATAGTTATGATCTATGTATTCAATTAACCCAACCATTGTGTTGATACAAAGTTTTGCCTCTTCATCGTTCAAAAGGAACTCATTACCATGTGCTGTGCTTCTCTCATTCCGGTACTTTCCAAGTTTACCTACTACTTTGCTGTAGCCAGACAATATCTGTCCTTTCTGATTATTGTCTTCGGTCAACATAGCTAGTCCTTGACTTAGTCTATTATTCTTGCTTAAAACAGGTGTGCCAAGATTCTCGCAAATACCACACACAATGGCTTCTAGTGCTGAATGTACATCACTTAATGCGCCTACATGACCGTTCGCCTCAATAATCTTGTCCAGTCTAGGCAAGATATGCTGAGCAACTTGTCTTGTTGATCTTGGGGTAATCTTTTTAATCTTTTTATTGGCGTGCTGTTTGAAGCTCAATATTTGTTCGTGCAAAAACTTTATAGAATGAAAAAGGAGCGTGTCGTGATGGTTGCCATATGGAGAGGCTGGAACAAGTGAATCGGGGAACTTTGGAACAAGCAAGGCTGTTTTTCCTTGCTGAAAAGTTGCTTCAAATCTGAATTTATCTAAGTCTACAACTCGACTATGTATGATATTCGGATCGTAATTATTCTGAATGGTATCAAATAGAAAATACTTAAATCTAATTTTTCCAGCGTCTATCCAAACCATGGTAAGGTAAAATATGGTGTAGCGATCAAGGTTTGCGTTTGAGCGAAGACCACTAATATTTAATCTCGCTGTTGTATTGCAATGTAGGGTCTTTTCTCTCCCATTATAAACTTTGTAAGGCAAGTATCCCCAAACATCCATTTGTTCAAGTTTAATCCTAGTTGTCCAGCTCTTGAATGAGGTGAACATTCTTTTAGAGTTTTCAAGACTTTGGGCGACTTTATCTGGGAATGCTTTGTCAGCAATTCTATTCTGTCTTTGAAGAACTGTCTGAACAAAATCAAAAAGGGTATCTCTGGTGTATGGGGCATCTTCCATGGCTAAAAAGTATAAAGATAAGGCTTCAATATCAGTCTTGCTAGTGCCTTTCAGATGAAAATAAAGGTGGCATACTTCATCATTCAACCCACGATTTCGAGAATTTAGTTAATACCCACTCCTGTTCTACAGCCCTAGAACGCCAGACTTTCCCCGAAAAGTTAATAGCAACCCGTTAAGGAAAAATCGGAAACAAAACCCTCTAAAACCCCCGTAAATGCTAGAAACTAATCTAAAATAAATGATATGAGTACGATCAATGTAACAAAGACCCATGTAGGGGTAATTATCGCATTCGGGGTTCTATTCCTTTTTGGAATGATGTACCTGAATAGACGAATCAGTGCATTAGAGGAAGGTTCTGACACCTCTGAGGCAGCAAAAGCACCAGTTAAAGCTGCCGAAACGCCAAGCAAGTCAGAGGCGCAATCCTAATTAAATACCAAAACCAATGAACAAGCGATTCTTGACGATCTGGAAGAGAAGTATTCCAGCTTTGATGGATACCACATGGATGAGGAGTATGAAATGGCAGAAGGTAAATCTTCGGGCGGTAGTCCAATTTATAAACCGAAACCCTTTCAGATCATTGTGGAGAATACAACAGATCAGCCGAAAACGGCAGTTATCTTTGGTAACAATCGTTTTTTGTTGTCTAATAGATTTGGAAATCCTAACGGGATTCAAATTTCAGTCGGACAACCGGGAGTGGAGTATTTGGAACTTTTGCAGCAATCAGCAAATCAACCGTTCTATGCTTCTTTGATTCGTATTCAAAGTGAGAATACCACGCAGATCACCAAGTTCATCACGATCAACTACAAGCACGCCAACGGCAGATTGTATCGTGATCCAGTAGATATGCAAACCCATAAGTCCGCATATCAGCAACAGGATAACATCATTGATGGTGTTTTAAACACCAAAATTGATGGGAATACCTATTTAGAAACTGAGATCGAACCGAATACACGCGTATTCTATACAATCTTCCCAACGGATGAAGTTGATACGTCAAGAACCCTTGTAGGGCATAAGCCAATCAAGAATTTTGATGTGCCACAGGTGAACATGGCTGGGTATGCCATTAAACCTCATACCATCTCCGAGCGCAAAATGCTCAAATAAGGATGCATTGTGTGCTGGTCAATAGATCAGCACACAATCTCCTTTTTAAAGTCAAAGACCAAAACCAATACGCAAAGAAGATGTTTAACAGACCAATATTTAAGTGGAATTTAAAGCGAGAGCCTGTTTCGTCGGCTGATGGCAGCACGACAAGGGAATCTATCCAAGAGCAGATAGGAACTTTAGAGAAAAGGCAAAAAGACCTTCCGGTTCTCATCACAACTTTAACTCATAGCCTAGCTGTTCAAAAACAAGATTTTGAATGGATAAAAGACCTGAAAGGACTTAAACAAAGAAAGTGGGAGAAGGAAAAGAGTACCACAAAAGAGCAAGCAATACGGGATTATGCAAACAGAATAACTGCTAATACTGCTAAGCTCAGTAGCATGAAATCTGAATTGTCACGTATTCCAGCCCAAATCGAGACCTTACAAAAACAGGTATCAACACTTGTTCAAGGTGAAAGTAAAGGGCTTGAAAAAGGGCTTGATTCGGAAACGGCAAGAGAGCTAGGAGAACTTGAACTTCAAAAGGAGCGCGAACGAATGGCTCACGAGAAACAAGTAAGAGAAGCGGCTCAAAAAAGAGAGGCGCAAGCGGACGCAGAGCAAGCAGCTAAGGACAAAGCAGCTAACAATAAGAAGTGGCTTTGGATTGGCGCATTACTTCTTCTACTGGTGATTCTGGGGATATGGTACAAAAAGAGGAAGTCGGCTATGAAAGCTGAAACCACATAAAATGATACAAGATGATATTAGCTAGAAAAATAATAGAGAACGAGACCCTAAAGAGGTCAGAAGCAAATCAAAGTTTAGTTCTGGGAAAACTCAAAGAACTTATCGAGAAGTTTCCAGAAGAGGTACATGAGGTCTTGCATAAAACTGGGGTATACTCTTCAAGGGTAAAACCCAATTTAGTGACCCAAAGTTTGATTATTAAACACGTTGGAAGTAATGCAAAGTTGAGGGAAGCGATTTCAAAGATGATTCTCACTTTAGATGATTATTCAAGTGCTAATGGTCAAGTTACTGGAATTATAGGAGGTGCATTAATGGCTGTCGGATCAGTCCTTAATGGCATAAGCAACTCCCGAAATTTCAGAACAGAACCTAATCAAGAGCTTTTGCGACAAATGGAGCGCGAGCGATTGGAAGCAGAGCGTGAACGACAAAGAAGAAGTAGAAACAATGCTATTCTAATTGGACTATTGATTCTAGGGTTAATAATAGCCGTAGTCATTTTCAAAAGCAAAAAATCGAAAGGCGAAACTGGTGGCTCTAAAACAGGTGCTACCCCTGATCCAGCATTAGTATGACACGAGAAGATGCAATAGACACGCTAAGAATGTGGCAAGCTACTCCAAAAGAAAGCCCTCTTAAAATTGAGCTTGAAGATGAGCTAAAGCAAGGTGGTTGGAAAATTGTCACAGTAGATGGAATACAAACAGTTCGAGAAAGAGGACTATCCGGATGGGGTTCTAATCTGGGCAACAACTTTCCAAATCAATTCAGAACGACAAGACCTGCTCATGATCCTGATAAAGGATCACAGGCACTTAGGAACGCCAAAATTATTGGAGGGGTTGTGCTAGGAATACTCGTTTTGATTGGAATAATCTGGGGAGTAAAAAAACTCAAAGCAAAAAATGGAAACTCATAATAACGACATAAAGCAAAAAATGCGTGCCTACCGAAGAGGTTTCGGAATAGGAGTGTTAATCGGCATTGCCTTCTGTTTTGGAATAGGAAGAATAGCTTGGATTGCACCCTTGTTTTTTGGAATAATCGGTGGCGCACTGTCATACCAACTAAATGATTCAGACAATGGATAAACTTACAAAAATGTTCGATCATAAAGACACCATAAGTCAGGGCAAGACGGTTCGACCGCCAGAAATGGAATTAAAGGACGATCCTTCAGAAGAGATACCTACGGTAGATTCGCCAGAAGTTGAGGTTGTATATCCTTCAGAGGATTTACCACCAGTTTCACCAGAACCAACGCCTTTATCGAATGACCAACTAGAAACAGACACAACTGATGAGGCAACCAAACCCAAAGACGAGAAAACGCCATTGAACTTTCAAGATGTCCTGAAGGAGTTTTGGTATGCTTTTTTAATCGTTGCGGCAATTGGGTTTCTCATAGGTAAAAGCAAATAATGATGGAGTTTGATTTAGCACCATATAATATGCCCTTCAATCTTGAGCTTACCTTAAGGAGTTCATTGCCAACCAAGGTACTCATCTTGGCAAAGGACATTGAAAGCAACGAAACGTACTTAGAACGCAAAGGCAAAGTACTTGGACAAAGGAAGTTCACGCTAAAATTTCCTTTGTCACCAAGTAGATTGAGAATCGTTGTCAGACCAGCCCATGGTGGTAGGTCAGATGTCTGGATTCATCATATTAAGGTAAGGAAGGTGCGAATTTGCCCAGTTGATCTTTCCCCACAAGATAAGAGATTCATGGGGTTTGCTGGATGGTTCTCAAAAAATGCTGATAAACGCATAGCTGCCGATAAAGGTGTGATATATAAAAAGGATGGCTTTCAGATCATCTATGTCAATAGAGTTCACGATCAAGGACAGCCCATGACAACTCCGGCAGTTGTTGGAAATACATCAGGAAACATCATAGTAGCAAAGCATTATTTCAAAGACTACACCGTGCCAATGAGAATGTGTGTGTTAATGCACGAATATGCCCACAAATTCAAGAATCCTGAATACGGTCGCAAAATTCAAAATGAAATGAGCGCAGATCTTATTTCGGTGCATATGCTTCTTGCCCTTGGTTATTCTCAAATGGAAATACTGTATTGCTATGCAGCTATTTTCTCTGGAAGGGATAACAAAGAGAATCGCAAACGCTTTGCAGCCATTGAAGAATACATAGAAATATTTACAAGGGGTGAGCTAAAGGCTTGCGCATAAGAGAAAGAATCATGAGAAACGATCCAAGTAAAAATATACCAATGACAGGAAGCAATGCGGCTCTTTGGGTGGCATGGCACAAAAGTCTTAAACGGTACTTCAGTAAAGATGAAGCGAATACATGGTTTCTCAAATTTTGGGAGGCACGTGGCGGAGAAGATTCAGATGCCAATATGAACTCTTTGAGGTCATATATGGAATCTCAAGGAGTTGAGCTTAAAACGGATTGGAGAGGTGATTTAACAGATGCAGCGGCAAACACACGTGATGATGCAAAGGCATTTATAAAAGGTGTCTTGATTGTTGGAGCGATTGTTTTAGGTGCTATTCTGATTGCCTTTCTCTGGTATATGTACAATGCAGGAAAGCAACAGACACCAGTTAGCCAAATGGCATTAGACGCTGCAAGTGTTGTACCTCAAGGTAAGATGATAAAAGGCTCACAAGCCGCTAAACTTTTGAATGCATGACAAAGACGGGATACATAGTGTTAGGTAGTTCATTACTCTTACTTGGAATTTTATCTATTCCGGTAACCAGAGCCGTTCAACGTGGAGGTATTAGGAAACGGTTGGAGGAAGAATATGAAGCAAGTGGGGGTGGCGGTCGACATGGAGGGATTGACGATCTGGAAATGCAGGGCGTTTTTGATGTGGATTTATACAAGCGTAGTAATAAAGCTACTATCTCTTTAGTGGAAGCAAGGGAAAGAGCCAAACAAGTGTATGATAATTATGATGGTTGGTGGATTCAAGGAGACGATGACGAAGATGCGATAATCAACGCCTTTTCTGGTTTAGGTCATTTGCACGACATATCTAAAATTGCTGACCAGTATCAGCAGTACTACGGTGATTCTCTGCACTCAATTATCAACAAGGCTTTTGACAATCAATCTCAAAAAAACAGACTTAAACTAAAGCTATCTGCTTTGCCAAATGACTAAAGATGGATGATAAGAAAACTATATTAATAATTGTAGGTTCGCTTCTATTGTTAGGCGGCATTACAGCTATCGCCTTGATGCTATCCAAAAAAAATAGAGAGGACAAGGAGCAAGAAGCAAGGGAAAAGGAATTAGAAGAGGCAGCACTAAAAGCTGCCGCAGATGGCATGAAAGCCTCTGGTAACTCTTCTCATTGGCCCTATTCTGATCAAAACACCAGCGCAGAACCATCAAAGACAATTGTTCGACCAAAGTTTAACACAGAGGGCGAGTTATCTAATCCTATGTCAGAGCTAAAAGGAAAGACCTTGTACGCTAAGTCAAAACTAGAAGGGGGGTATGGCTACGCCAATGCGCGATCCAGCTCTCATGTTGATGATGGAGGATGGGATTATAGCGATAACCTTCTGAAGACTTTTAGGGGAAGCACCCCAATTGGAAGAGTTGTTTCGGAGACAAACACGAACAATGGCGGCTATAGCTACCGATGGTTTAAGGTGTGGTTTTTCAATTCTGTAAGTACATGGTGGGGTATGGATTCTGAAAGTCATGGATGGGTACGAGCTGATGTAGTAACATTCAAATAATTAAGAAATGGAAAAGAGAACAAAAATATTGATTGGTATTGGAGCTGTTATCCTAATCGGTGCAATCGTCACGGGGATAATCCTATACCTAAAAAGGAAGAACGAATCATCTGAGAATCCAGAGGAGGGAGGTACAAATCTGGCTAAGACCAATGGGAGACCATCCTATACTCCTAATCACGCGTCTGGTTATAGCAAGAGCGATATTGAAGCCATGCAAAATAAAATGCTCTCACTTGCCAGAAACAATGGCATGATGGGCGTTGTGAACGACATTAACAGTCATGGAGGCGTTGACGGAATCGCAGGAGATGCTTTTAAACGCTCTCTAGAAGCTCTAACCACGATAGGTCTTATTAGCTCTTTAGAGGATTTATACAGAAAGTCTGTCTCATCTGGATCAAATCCGGGAGGCGGATCATACTTACCCAACGACTATGGGCTATACATCACATAATTAATAACTAAAACCAAAACCAATGGCAGAATTTAAAAAAGCGCAGCGAATAGTTGCAAGTAATGAAGGTGGCTATCAAGCCGATCCTTCGGATAATGGAAATTACACATCTGGAAAACTGATAGGTACTAAATATGGCATATCTGCACCTGTACTTGCGAGTTATCTTGGACGAGTACCTACAGTCATGGAAATGCGCGGCTTAACTAAGAGTGTTGCAGAAGACATTTTAAAAACAAGGTACTGGTTAGCTAACAACCTTGACAAAATTAAAAATCAGTCGGTAGCCAATTTGATTTACGACGGAGTGGTAAATCAGGGTGCAAGTACTCTAAGAGTAATTGTCAGTAATGCTAGTGCGGCAATGAAGTCCAGAATTGCACAACACCTTGTCTTCACACCTTCGGGCATAGATAAGGTCAACAAGTTGAACCAGCTAAAACTTTTCCTTGAGGTCAAACGTGGTAGAACGCAGCTCTATAAAAAGACCAAAGGCGCAGATAAATATTTAGATGGTTGGTTATCCCGTATGAATAAAATCACGTTTTCAGGTGATTTATCTGCCTTTAGATTAATGGCTGCCGCTTTATGCGCACTTGTAGGAATAGGAATCTTAATGACAGTTTGAGATGAAAAAGGCTTGGATATATGTTGGGGTTTTTGCAGCGATATTGATTTCCATTGGAGTTTGGGGGGCGAACAAAGCTCAACAAATTAGGTATAGTCCAGACGGTTACAAGATCAAATATTTGGATTCCGAAAGTATGACGGTTACTATCCACTACAAGATTACCAACCCATTTAATACTGACATACAGGTTTTTGGTCAGAAATACGATCTTTTTTTAGCCAACAAACGCGTATCAACTATAGCCAGTCCGTTGAACTATTTGATTGGTAGAAGGACTACATCAATAATTCCCTTAGATGTGACCTTCAACTTTGCAGAGATACAAAGCAAAATACCTGAATTACAATGGAGTATGTCAAGTTCGGATGTATACAATCTACCTGTTTTTATCCGTGGAAAGCTCTCAGCTAAGATCGGAATAATACGTCTTGGGCGGATTCCAGTCTATGTTAACTATACGCTGGGTGAGCTATTACCATAGCAACAAAGGGGATTTTCTGGGCGTAATTATTATAGAACCAATAAATAAGAAAAGACATGAATTTAAGACGAGCAGCAACCCAAATTGATAATGCCTTGCGCAAGACAATTGATAGAATGAGTAAGAAGGAGGGCATCAAACCAGAGGATTTAACGATCATGGCCAAGCTTGAAGATGAAGAGGGCAATCCAACTTTCCATCTTTTACATAAAGGGCTTTTCATTAGAAAGGTGAACCTGAGTGAAATGGCAGATTTTGGTGCAATCCCTTTAAAGGTAAAAGTGATCGCCATTAGAAAGGCAGTTAAAGACCTCTATCATGGAGCAAAGAAATGGTTAAAGGTCGATAAGAGTGGGCGGATAAGTATCACTATTCACCTTTCAAAGGAGCTTGGTCAAATAATCCTTGGACACAGAGTGGACGACAAGCCCTCAAAAAGTTTGATCCTTTATGATTCCCTTTTAGGAGGACAAGCAGGAATGACACAATTAAACTAGAAACCAAAACCAATAGATATGATAACTGAAGATTTAAAAGAAATGGTAATTAGCGAGATCAAGAATAGAATCAAACTAATTGCTCAAAAAAGTAAGTTGGATGAATCCGCAATTCGGGTAAAAGCGTATTTGGAATCTCTTAAAGAGAAACCTGTTTTCGCCCTATTTAATGGAGGTAAGTTTGTACGAGCTTTATCCATGAAAGAATTGGCGAAAAGCGGAGCGATGGATATGCTTTACCGCTTAAAAGCTAGACACATTAAAAAGATCATTCGTGCATACTTTGAGACGAGCATGAATGCCTTGTCTATTCAGGATGCAAAAAAGATAAGTTTATCGTTGTACTTAACTGAGGACAACAGGCAAGAGCCGGTTATTGGCTTGTTTATTGAAAACAAGGCAAAAGAGGCAATTCTTCTAAGAAAATTTTTGGATGAAGCAGAAAAGCAAAAGGGGGCAATTCCCAACAGCCCCCTTTAGTTGTAATCGGTTAACAACCAATAAACAAAATACGGAAACCCAAGTTAAAGTGATGAATTTCCTTACCCAAATTAACGACAAATTCTTTAAGATAGTTACACCCATTTTAGTTGTAGCCTTATTGTCCTTAATTCCGTTTTATTACCAAACCATTGCAGCGGTTGACCAGAACGTTCAGAAGATTGATAAACTGGAAGAAAATCATGCAAAAATGGATGAAGAAATAGATGATATTTCTTTTGTTCTAGGTACAATGAACGAGCGAATTAAGTCAAACGAGAAACGACTAGAGCGAATCGAAAAGAAGATCGACTATCTGATCGAGAATAAATAAACCAAAACCAATAAGTAAAAGCCCACGCGGTGTTGGGCTTTTTCAAAGTCAAACGGTATTTTCAAGGTGTAGGTTTAACCTTTGTTTTGCCATAAGCGTTGTCATCTTTCATAGTCCTACGCTTTGGAAATCCTTTGACCTAAAATCATGAAAGTTAAAATCGGACATATCGCAATAGCAATGCTAACAATAGCTGTCATAACAGGATTAATACTCTTTTTAAGAAAGAAATTCTCTTTCAAAAAAAGGCTTGTTGACATTGCCAGAGCAGAGGCAAAAAAATGGGCAGGGCTTAAAGAGACTAACCCAAGGGTCAGTAAATATCTAGTTGAATATTGGCTGACTGTGGGGTTAAGTTTCTCTGAAAAGCAGATGCAAAGTACCTCTACGCACTCAACCTACCCATGGTCTTCTGCATTTATATCAGCTCTATTTTATAAAGCTGGGGCAAAAGATAAATTCCCGTATGGCGCGGCTCATAATGACTACTTCCAATGGGCGAAAAAACACAGAGACAATCCTAAGTCACCTCTTAGAGGGTTCAGAATAAATGAGTATGCCCCAAAGGTTGGGGATCTACTTGTGTTTTCTCGCAAGACAGGTTTGGGGTACGATACACCGGGATTCTTTCCATCCCATGGAGAACTGGTCATTGGCAAAGGTGCTGGATATGTTGAGACTATTGGTGGAAACGTTTCAAATACAGTGAAAATATCCCGATTCACAGTTGATAGCAAAGGGTTCATAACCAGAAATGAGAGAGACTTTTTTATGGTTATTCAAAACAATATTTAACAATCAAAACCAAAATCTAATGGAACATCAAGCGAAAAAAAATCTTTACCTAGTAAAAGGGCACACCCTTGAAGGTAAAGTAATTAAGATAATTTTAGTACTAAGTGGTGGTGGAGCAAAAGGGGCATTTCAAGTTGGGGTATGGCAAGCTCTCAGGGAGTATGGGATTCTTACAAAATATGGGATCATACACATTGAAATTCCTCATGTAATTTTCGGAATCTCTGCCGGAGCATTAAATGGTGCTATGATTGCACAAGGAAAGGAGCAAGAACTTGCTGCCATGTGGAAGAAAATAGCCGGACATCCTGAAGAGGTGTATACAAGTGATTTCTTTGAATTTGAAGGACAAAAAATCAAGATTAAAGGAAAAGGAATCATGAACCACTTTATTCCTGAAATGACATTTTTAGAAAAGGCAGGATTGATATTTAAAGGCAGACGAAAAAAACTGTACAAGCAAATTGAGGCGAAACTAAGAGCCTTTAAAGCTATCTCTGACAATACACCTCTGGCTAATAAGGTGAAAAAGCACGTTTTGTTGGAAGACTTTAAGTGTGAAGCCTACCATCCGGGATTCGTTTCTATTCGTGACGGAGCGTACTATAACTCGCCACATACGGATTACTTAGAAGATTCTGAACTTCAAAAAGCAATTTTAGCCTCTGCTACTATTCCAGTTGCATGGAAGCCAGTAGATCAGGTGACCAGCAAGAGATTCACAGTTAATAGTTTGGTAGATGGAGCATTAAGAAACGTAACGCCTCTTGGTGATGCGGTTAAGTATATTCAAAACGATACCGAGAATTGCGAATATCATTTTGTAGTTGTGTCATGCCATACCGGGAAAACTGAACTAATGAAAAAAGAGCCAAATGTATTGGATATTGCACTCAGAAGTACCTACGACATTGCTATGAATGAGGTACTGCAAAATGACATCAATACATTTACTCGAATCAATGATCTTGTACGTCAAGCAAATGAAAAAGGGGTTGACCTATTTCATAAAGGAAGAAAATTGAAGGAATATGGTATAACTATCATTAAGCCATCAAGAGAATTGGGTGAAACTTATGACTTTACTAGAGATACAATTCATGATTCAATTAACCACGGTTACAAAGTCACGAAAGAGGAATTAAGTAAACCAAATTCAGCCTAGTTGTGCCTGAAAGATTTAAACAATTAGAATTTCTCCAGGCATGAGATTAGGAAACATCAGATAAGTTATGTTAACTAGTATTGTATAGAATGTTGTCAATCAAACAATGTAGAAAAATACTTGGTGAAGAATACTCCCAGTTGAGTGATATTCAAATCGCTGTGATAAGAGATTTTTTGGTGCGACTGGCAAAAATGGATATTAACAAACTTAAAGATTATGAAGAAGGCGGTAATAATGACAAGAGTAAGTACAGACGAGCAAGCTGATAGAGGATACAGTTTGCGAGTACAAGAGGAAACGCTTAAAAGATACTGCTCAATAAATGAAATAGAAATAGTAAGAATTATCCGCGAAGATCATAGCGCGAAAAGTTTTGAAAGGCCAGAATTTAAGAAATTTCTGGCCTTTGCTAAATCTAACTATAAGCAAATCGACTACTTCCTTTTTACTTCTTGGGATAGATTTTCGAGAAATACAGCGGACGCGTATGATATGATTAAGCGTTTTACCAAATGGGGAATCGAACCACAAGCGGTTGAACAACCGATTGATTTTTCAATTCCAGAGAATAAAGCAATGCTCGCATTTTATTTGGCGATTCCGGAAATTGATAATGACAGAAGACGTATTAAGGTAGTCGGAGGTATGAGACGTGCTATGAAAGAAGGAAGATGGACTAATCGCGCACCTATTGGTTACCTTAATAAGAGAGACGAACTTAATAAACCCGTCATAATTCTAGCCCCTAATTCTAAACATATCACTTGGGCTTTTAATGAAGCATCAAAAGGACAGAGGCCATTAAATGAAATACGACAAGAATTGAATGCGAAAGGAGTTAAGATTGCTAAAACGTCTTTTTACCGTATGATGCAAAATCCGGTATATCTGGGAAAAATTAGAGTTCCAGCGTACGATAATGAACCTGAAATAATTGTGGACGGGTTGCATGAAGCTCTTACTGATGAAATAACTTTTGATAGAGTTCAAGATGTGATTAACGGAAGATTTAGAAGACTAAAAAAGGTAAAAAAAATGAGCCTACAGGAAGAACTGCCCCTTAGAGGATTTCTTCAATGCTCTTGTGGTAATCACATGACAGGTAGTGGTTCTCGAAGTAAAACAGGGAAAAGACACTTCTATTACCATTGTCAAGGAAAAGATTGTAAGACAAGGTATAGAGCAGACCTCATAAATAATGACTTTCAGGAGCTTTTAAGCTGTATTTCAATATCTGAGGGAGTACAAAATCTATATGAGAAAATTTTAAACAAACTTTTCGGAGGTAATGTATCTGATATTCCGAATAAGCGTATTCAAATTAAAGAGCAAATAGATAGGTTGAATGAGCAAAAGAATCGTCTTCAAGATATGCTTTTGGATGGGAATCTGGATGCGATTGAATACTCCGAGTTGAGGGAAAAAGTAGAATTAAAGTTAAGAAGCAGCATAGAGGAGTTAAAAAATCTGAAAAGCCAAAATAGTACGTTTAACAAATTTCTGAAAAGAACCCTGACGGTTTTACCAAATATTAGCAAATGGTACGCTAATTCAGGGATTCAGGAGAAAAGAAACATAATTAGTTCGATCTTTCCTGAAAAGATAGTATTTGATGGAAAGGAATGTCGAACTCAGTCAATCAATCCTGCGATCAGTCTTATTTTATTGATTAACAACAAGGTAGAGGGCAAAAAAAAGGGACAAACAACTAATTTAAGTCGTTTGTCCCGTTCGGTGATCCCCCTGGGGCTCGAACCCAGGACCCTATCCTTAAAAGGGATATGCTCTACCAACTGAGCTAGGAGATCAGTACTTTAAGCTAATTTTTGGGAAACGTTTTCCCCATTAGCGGGTGCAAATATAATGGCTTAAATATTTCTGGCAAACATTTGAATTAAAAAATTACTCAGAATTTTTCTTGAGTTTCTCTAATTCCCCGGATGGCCTAATGTTGGCAATGGGTTTGCGCTTAAATTCAGCTTCTCTGTCAAATAAGTATCTGTAAGTTGCCATTTCACGCAATTTAGTCGCACCCAGGTTTTCCACAATGGCAATCATTTTAGGATTGAAATCTCCTATCCAAGTGATCACCAGGTCTTTGTAATGATAATCTCGGTGCACAATCGACTCCATATACTTAAATAGCATGCCTTCCACACCTTTGCCCTGGAATTCCGGATCTACCCCAAATACCATTCCGAAACAACGCCTGGCGGTACGTCTTTTCTTGTGGTAGAGGAATTTTAATTTGCCCCACAGATTCAAGTTGCCATTCACATGCTTGAAAATTTGATTAATCTCCGGCAGCTGAATATACATGCCTATCGGCTGATCTTTGTAATAAGCAAAATACATCAATTCTGGATCCATGATAGGTTTTAGACTACTCATAATGGCTTTTGCCTGAACAGAAGACATAGCCGTAAATCCCTTTTCACGATTCGCCCAGGCACGGTTGTATATCGTTCTGAAGTCTTCAGTAAACTTTTCAATTTGTTTTAAATCAACATGGCAAACGGAGTAGTTAGAATCTTCCATTAGTCGTCTGGCCCGAATAGTAAATTTGTCTTCTAGCTTTCTAGTAATATCCCTGAAGAAAATCAACTGCTTATAGTAAACCTGGAACCCGTAATCTTCAAAGAAAGGTACGTAGTAATCCGGATTGTAATTCTGACCATAGTAAGGCGGTTCATCAAAATTCTCGGTAATCAAACCCCAGAATTGGTGATTTTCTCCAAAGTTGATTGGACCATCCATGCGCTCCATGCCTTCTGCTTTCAACCAGGTTTTGGCTTTATCAAATAAGGCAAACGCCACAGACTGATCGTTGATACACTCGAAAAAACCAATGCCACTTCTGTACTCCTTGTTAGAACCATCTTCAAAAGCGGCTATCCTACCAAGTAATTTCCCGGAATCGCCATAAGCGACCCAGCGAATAGCTTTGCCTTTGCGCCACTTCTTGTTTTTGGAAGGATCGAATACCTTCTCAATATCTTGTTTCAAATGAGGAATCCAGTTAGGGTCGTCCTTGTAGATTAAGAAAGGCAGGTGATGAAAATCTTTCACCGTTTTTTTATCGTTGACTTCAACAAGGGTCATTCAATCGTGATTAGTATCTTCACAAAAATACAAAAGTAAACGGATGCGCATCTTTTTAATTGGCTTTATGGGGAGTGGTAAAAGTACCATTGGACGGAAATTATCTGAAGCCCTTGATTGCCCGTTTGTTGACTTAGACGAATTCATTGAAAAGTATGCCGGAAAAACCATTTCGGAACTATTTGCGATTAGTCAAACCCATTTTCGTTATCTCGAATACAATGCTTTGCAAAAGGTGATTGAGTTGCATCCTGGTGCGGTGATTGCTCTGGGAGGCGGGACGCCATGCTATTTCAATAATATGACAAGAATTTTGGGAAGTGGAAAGAGTTTGTATCTGAGAGTCAGCCCGGAAGTATTGTTGGATCGATTAAAGGAGGATGCCACCAGACCCTTGCTTCAGGATAAAACTAAAGATGAATTATTGGAATATATTTCCAGGACTTTGTCGGGTAGGGAAGGGTATTATCTAAGAGCTCATGAGGTGGTTGATGGGGATCAGGATGTTGAAAAGCTAATTGACAAGATTCAGAGTTTGTGCTGAATATGAAAGAATTCTCACACTCTCACCTCCTTCAACTATAAGGATTCAATTCTTTTCAGAAGTAATTCTACCGAGTCAATCAGCTTTTTCATTTGAGGAACATCAAACGGAACATTGAGGTACTGTAAGGTTAATCGACACCTTGAATCATCAATGACCAAATCATTTTCCTTGATTTCTGTGCTCAAGCTATATCCATAGGAGTTATGAAGTAATCCGTTGAGAATTGTTTTGTCAAACACCAATTGCTTTAATCTTGAGTCCGAATAGTATACGAAATAGGCTTTACCATTAAATAATTTATACCGCCATGGGTTCAGAAGCCTCATTATTAATTTGCTTTTGGCAACGGCGAGATTGATCTGATGATGAAAATTGACATCTGTGTGAATAAATGTAGAGTCTTTTTCAGGGTGAATTCGAAATACACAGTTGAATTTGTCGATTGGCAAATGAAAGCGATATTCATAATCGTCCGGGACCTTTTCGCCACCCGATTTTCGATAAACTTTATGGCAAGAAACTCCCAACTCTTCACAAATCTCTTGAAGATGTTCCCCTAACGGCAGGAAGCTTTGCGCCCCCATCAACTAATAAACGCCATATTCTCCTCAAAGTCCACGGTAATGTGTTCTTCCAGGGTAGTGGACAAAGTCAAACCAACATAATCTGCTCTAATCGGAAACTTTCTGTGTCGTCTATCTACCAAAACCACAGTCGTGATTTTTTTTGGTTGATGCTCCAAAATGTGCTTGCAGGCATAAATCAAAGTCTTGCCAGAATTCAAAACATCATCTACTAAAACAATGGTTTTCCCTATCATACTATCCGCATCAATCGAAAATTCACAATCTTTTTGAAACGGATGCTCCTTGTGAAGTGTGATGGAAGCCAAAGTAATCGTTTTATCACTGATTTGACTCAAATGCTGGTGGAGATTGCGTGCAAATTGATAGCCCTTATTCGCAATGCCCACCAAAATTAATTCGTCTTCACCATGAAAATGCTCGTAAATCTGATGTGCCAATCGTTCGGTTTTTTGATTGACCTGGTCTGAATTCAATACGGTAACAGCTGTTTTCATACAACGAAGATATTTTTTTTGAGGTCAACTTGCAACCTTTTAAAATTTTGGTGTCTTAAGGGCAAACAAAATTGATTTTACATGAAAACCACGACACAAATTTCAAGAAAAAATGCATTGAGAGCATCCGTTTTAGGAGGCCTACTATTGGCCGGAGGAGTTTTTCAATCTTGCAACAAACACATTTCTGCCGGTCCCATGACAACTGAAGATCGCGTGATGAGTGACAGCATTACAGCCATTCAGGTTCAAGGAAGCATGGATGTATTCATCACACAAGACACGAGTTATGATGTTAGAATTGAAGCCGGTGAGAAATTAATGTCTTACATCAGCACCTCCCTTCAAAATAACGAATTGGTGATCGACGAAAGAGCCAATCAATTCATCAAAAACGACCGGGTGAGGATATATGTCTCTGCAAACAATCTGGATAAAATCTATTTAAAAGGTTCCGGAGATGTGAATGGGAGCAATCTAATAGGGAACCATGTATTTGTAAGATTGGATGGTTCAGGAGATGTGAACCTATCGTATTCTATGCTCAACTCTATGGATGTTGATTTGGAAGGCTCAGGAGACATTAATATCTCTGGTGTGGCAAACGACAGTCATGTTGAATTGAAAGGAAGTGGAGACATCAATTGCAAAGATTTAACAGTCAATGAAGCACACGTTGATCTCGATGGCTCAGGAGACATCAAAGTATATGTTTTAAATGAGTTAACTGCCAACGTGAGTGGTTCTGGAGATGTCTATTACTGGGGGAATCCACCAGTTGTTAATTCTAATGTATCAGGGTCTGGTCAGGTAACCGGTATGTAATCTTAAACTCTAAAACCAAACACATGAAAAAGATAATAGGCATCATTTGCACGATAACAATCAGTTTTGGACTGAATGCTCAGGTGAGATTCAACGGGCAGGAAGATCAACCTAAAACCTTGTTAGGCAACAAAAGGCTTACCGGAGGATATGTAGGGATGGGAGTTCAGGGATTCGACATCAATGGTCAATATGGCTATGGATTTAGCGGTGAAGCTGCCATGTCATTCGGAAGAAAGTTTAATCTTGGCTTTGCGGGACAAGCATTGGCTACAGATGTTTTCTCCGACTACAAAGACCCTAATGGAGACCAATATTTTTACGAGATGGCTTATGGCGGATTATACGTAGAGCCCATGTTCAAGAGTAAGTGGGCAGTACATGTCACGTTTCCAATCACACTTGGAGCTGGTGCCGTATCCGAGAGCAAGTACCGAATCTATGATGGCTTTTGGGATGAATACAGAACCAGCTATGATGTGTTTTTTGTTGCGCAAGCAGGTTTAAATGTCGAATTAAACGTATTTAAGTTCATGAGAATAGCTGGAGGTATTAGTTACCGACAGACCTCTGATGTGATTTTACACAACGAAAAGGACAATTTAAGTGGACTCGGAGGGAATATTACCCTTAAATTGGGCTGGTTTTAGTTTCGTTTGAACACAACTCAAGACATATCGCTCGATTTTTTGGTGGCTGAATGTAAACGGTCTAACCGACTGGCACAAAAGAAAGTATTCGACATGTATTCAAGTTCTGTGTACAGTTCTGCACTCAGAATTACAGGAAACACCATGGATGCTCAGGACATTACCCAGGAAGCTTTTATTGATGCTTTTAATAAGATAGAGAGCTTTTCCGGAAACGGCAGTTTTGTGGGCTGGTTAAAGCGCATTGCCGTCAACAAGTCATTAAATTTTGTAAAACGACACAGAATGTATACAAGCGATTTAAACGAGAATGTCAATGAAGAAGAAGAGAGCTATGAAGAGCCCGAATATACCATAGAAATGGTTAACCAGGCGGTTCAAAAACTCTCTGATGGCTACAGAATGGTCTTCAATCTATTTGCCTTTGAAGGGTATTCTCACAAGGAAATTGCTGATCAGTTGGGCATTACTGAATCTACTTCCAAGAGTCAGTATAACCGCGCCAAGGCAAGAATTAGACAATTAGTAACAGAATCTTTACAACATGGATAAACTGGAAAAATTCATCAAAGACAATCAGGCAGAATTCGATCAAAGTAAGGTCGATCTGGATTGGTCAAAAGTAGAAGACGGGCTCAACAAAACGGAGTCGCCATCTAATGATGGAACCATTCGTGTGAAGAAATGGTGGTTATATACAGGAATTGCGGCCAGCATAGCCATTCTAATTGGAGCGTTTGTGATATCAAACTCGAATACCGAAGGAGGGAATACTTCAAGTCAAGATGAAGTGGCTGTTGAAAAACAACAAGAGCTCGATCAAAAGGAACCATCAGAAGTAAGTTTGGCAGACATATCTGAAGATTACGCAGAAATTGAAGAGTACTATGTGGTTCAGGTGAACAGTAAAGTGGCCGAGCTCAAATCTTTGAACCCTGATCCTGAGTTTTTGGAAGACATCAACAGTTTGGAAGAGGACTATGAGTTATTAAAAAAGGAGCTCGGTGCCGGAGGGGATGATGAAATTATCATTGAAGCCATGATAGAGAATTACAGATTAAAATTAGAGGTCCTGGAAGAAATTCTCAATGATCTTAAATCAACTAACAATACAGATTATGGAGTTGAAATATAAAATGTTAGGTGTATTTGTCTTGCTTACTGGCTGGACAATGGCCAACAACGAAACCCACTCAACTTTCAGTGAAAATCGGACGGTGGAAAAAAGGTTTTCAGTGGATGATGGCGTATCTATTGATATCGAAAATAAATATGGCAAACTGGTATTCACCAACTGGGAGAAAGACAGTGTCTATATTCGGGTAGAGATTAAATCTGAGGGAGAAAAATTAGACAAAGTCATGTCCAAGTTAAATGCGGTCCAGATCAATTTTACTGGCAGTAAGCAGTACGTTTCTGCAAGAACGGATTGGACTTCAGGATACAATTCCTTTAGAAGATCTATTGACGAGATTAAAAGAAGTCTCAACAGTTCCGGTAAATTAACAGTGAACTACTTTATCTACATGCCGGCTGATTCGGACTTAAATATCGATAATGAATTTGGGAATGTGTACATGGGAGATTTGACGGGCGTGTTACAAGCTGATATCAAACATGGTAATTTCAGAGCCAGTAAAATTGAAAAGATCAGACGCTTGAAAGTACGTTATGGTGATATCAGAATCAATGAAGCCAAACAAGCCTCTATTGATGCTTCTTTTGGAGATTTGGAATTGAACAAGTGTGAAGACCTTAAATTGACCTCTGCCAACTGTGATGTGCTATTGGATGACATCAATAGCATGAATTTGATCTCGAAAAATGATAAACTTCACCTGGTAAGTATCGATGATTTGAGCGGGAATATGTCTTTAAGCGACCTTAAGATCAATCTGTTGAAGAAGAAAGCAGACCTCAATTCAAGATTCGGGAGTGTGAAGGTGAATAAGATTGATCCCAATTTTGGGCGCCTGAATCTGACAGGTAATTTCACGGATTATTTTATTGTGACGGAGGAAGGCCTCAATGCGGGCTTCAGAGTTGTGCAAGAGAACGGGAAGACCTTTAATTATCCTAAAACAGTGAATGTGACCTCACATGAAAGCATGGATAAAGTGAATACCTACAGTGGAAAAATTGGAGCAGGAGGTGATAAGCAGATCAGTATTCATGTAAAAAATGGAGAAGTGGAATTTAGAATGTAATCTATTTCACCATCTTAATAAACACTTCTCTGCCATGACGGGGTTGAATGGAATTGACACAAGGCTTGATGGAAACATCTGAGAAATTCGGTTGAAAATAGGCCAGGTATTCCAGTGGATTTCCCCCAAAAGGTGGACGGTCATCATTTAGGGGGTCGTTAAACAATAAGCCGACTAGTTTCCCTCCGGGGACCAATAATTCACTCATTTTTTTGCCATAGTCCGGACGTAATTTGGGATCAAGCGCGCAGAAAAATGTTTGCTCCAGTATCAAATCATATTGGCCTTGATGCTCAAAAAAATCTCCAATGATAAATTGATCTTCCGGAAAATCTGGAACTCGAGACAAAAAATTCTCTTTAGCAGATGGGGCATAATCCATAAGGAAAACATGATCGAAACCGCTCTCCCACAGTAATTCTCCTTCATAGCCATTTCCGCATCCCGGAATTAAAATTTTAAGAAATGGATTCTCTAATTGAGAAATGTATTTCGCCAGGGGAAAAGATGGTTCACCCAAATCCCATTGGATTTCTTTGGATTGATATCGCTTGTCCCAGTAGTCTGAATTAAGCATAAAAGAAGCGTTTGAAGCTCGTAATTAGTCGCAAGTGGTCTGGTGAACTATCAGATCATTCCTTGCACGACTCAGCCATTGAAGATATTTTTTCATTGAGCCCTTCCATATCCACAATGCCTTCAGAATCCGAATAAATCTTCATGAGGCTTCTTCTCCATTTTTTGCAAAAGTCAGAGGCATCTGATTCTGATTGCTCGTGATTGGCGTAGGTCTGAGCGCAATCACACTCAGTTTCTGTTTTGTCACCATCTTTTTTGGAGTCGTCTCCGCAAGAAGTCAAGAAAAACATGGCAGTAGCCATTAGAAAAAAGTATTTCATGGAATGTTTTTTCTAAAAGTAATCAAACCAATTAAGATATGCTTAAAGTGACTGGATTATCCTACGACTTTTCTAAAAGCACCACCGATTCAACATGAGCCGTGTGCGGGAATTGATCAACCAAAGAGAATTTTTTCAGTTCATATCCCCATTCCTTTAAATCGGTTAGGTCGCGTGCCTGGGTGGCTGGATTGCAAGAGACATAAACAATTCTCTTAGCGCCCAATCTCATCACTTTCCTCAGCGTTTTGGGCGCTATTCCTCCTCTTGGTGGATCTAGAACAATGGTAGATATTTTACCAGTATATTCAGGATATTCCAACAAGAATTTACCCACATCAGAAGCAAAGAATTTGACATCAGAAATCCCATTCAATTGAGCATTACGTTCTGCATTTTCTATGGCCTCCGGAACAATGTCCACCCCAATAATTTGTGTGTCATTGGTTCGTGAAGCCAGAATTTGTCCAATGGTTCCCGTACCGCAAAATAGGTCCATCACTACGTGTCCATCAACCGGATTGTCTTCAAGCGTATAGTCGATTACCTTGCTGTAGAGTTTTTCTGCACATTTTGGGTTGGTTTGAAAAAAGCTCTCCATGCTGATTTCAAATTTCAAACCGAGTAATGCTTCAATGATCAAATCTTCTCCGTATAGCAAAGTGGTTCGACCGTTCTCAATTTTGGCTCTATCCGCTACATTGTCGTTAACCGTATGCTGAATACCAGCAATGCGGTCTCCATGAATGTCCAATAGCATCTGTGCAAACGCTTGCGGGTTAAATTGACTGATGTTTTCTGAGGAGGTCACAAGATGAACCAGTAATTTATCTTGTGCAAACGACTTCCTCAACACAATGTGTCTAAAGAAACCGGTCTTTTTGGGCGGATGCCACGCCGGAAGCCCAGTGTCTTTGCACCATTGTCTGATGAGATGTAGCTGGTCTTCAAATGACTCATCAAACAAACCACTGCTTTTGTCCAAATTCTCTACTTTCCACCAGGTACCTCTTCTTTTAAATCCGAGCGCAAAACCATCAAACTCCTCATCGGTTTCAATATCGTGCCCAATGCTTGAAAAAGAATATTCCATTTTGTTGCGATAGTGCCAATGATCTGGCGATTGGATGAACTCATCGAAAAGATCCTCAGGGGCTTCAATCTGACCAATTTTTTTGAAGAGTCCCATCACAGCCTCCCGTTTATATTGAATCTGAAGGTCAACTGGCAAACTCACATAAGGCCCGCCAGAAATTCTTTGGTAAGGAATATCAACCTCTTCTGGACTATTCTCAAGTACTTCTAGCAAACGACACTCACAGTATCGTTTTCTTTTCTTCAGAATTTGGGCTTTCACCTTTTGTCCGGGAAAGGTGTGATCCACAAAGAACACCTTTGCACCTTCTTCGGTTTCAACACGTGCAATTCCTTTTCCACCAAATGCGTAATCGGTGATCGTCAAGTCTAAAATGGCTCCTTTCTTCAATTTGTTGGTTCGTTAGAAAATTAGGCGCTGCAAAAGTAATTAAAAGAAAATACGAGCGAAAAGTAACTTTTTGATCAAATCCGTTACTTAGCATACAGAAGATGTCTAAACAAAAAGAGTTCATAGAGTTATACAAAGTTCACCACGAACTTTTTTGCAGATTTTGCAGTGCACGGTCCTACGGCATCATGAGTGCAGAGGATTTGATCAGCGAGAGTTACCTCAGAGCATACAGTGGATTTGATCGCTTAAAAAATAGACAAGCGTTTAAATCTTATTTATATACCATTGCCAGTAATATATTGAAAAATGCATTGAGAGACAGAAAGTTAACGCTTGATATCAATGACCATTCAATGGAAGCCAGCCATCAAATCAGTCCATATCAATTTGATGTAGATACTTTGTACAAAGCCATTTCTGAGTTACCCGATAAAATGTCTGAAGCATTGTTACTGTTCGAAATAAGCGGGTTTTCGATAAAGGAAATTGCTGAGCAAACCGGGGCAGGGGAGTCGGCTGTAAAAGCAAGATTAAAGAGAGGCAGAGAGAAATTGGCCTTGATTCTTGGGGCGCGACATGATCAAAAAATCAAGACATCCAATGTGACTAAAATGATGACCATACTCTTATAAGATGACGAAAGATATTAAACATATTGACGATTGGTTAGACTTGGCGCGCAAGGTTGATCCATGTATGTCGGTAACTCAGTTAGAAAGTCTGGCTGAAAAATCCTTTTCGCCACAAGGTGTAAATCCAAAAGCGAAAAGCCAAATTCTAAATTATATAGCAATGATTTCAAGTATTTTTTTAATCGGCACCCTTATTTGCGCCAGTAATGTTAGTTCAAGTAATTCAAGGTCTGAAATAGTACCTCAGCAATCCTCAATAATCATATTGTCTGAAGACCATGCGAAAACCGAACGCATTTTGAATGAGTCAATGAACCTCCCAATTCCTCACATTAAAAAGGATATTGAAGTGATCGAAAATACAGGTGTTACAGAGGAAGATATGAACGACTTTGAAGACATCACTTTGATTGATAACGAAACCATTTTGGTAAGTAATAAATCGGTGGAGGGAGTCCATCATTTTGAAACGGTTAAAGAGGTGTCCGGAACGCCTGATTTTAAGAAAATCACACCAACACCAGCGCCTGTAGAAATGGACAGTGTTTTATATACGATCACGGCTCAATCTACTGAAGAAGAGCTGAGAACTATTGAACAGAAGATTCAGAGTAAAGGCATCACTTTTGAGATTACAAAAGTCAAAAGGAAAGCCGGAGCCATTAAAAAGATCAAACTCAAAATGGAAATTCAAAAAGGAGACAAATCAACTACCACTTCCAGGAACCTAATGGTCTATAATAACGATACCGCCATTCACGATATTCAAGTAGGCTGGCGAGAAGGTGTTGATGGCAAAATCAACAAACTCATCTGTAGAATTGCCAAACCATTTAAGGTCAAAGTAACCACTAACAACATGAACGTAGAAGGCTACTAAACCAAATTCAAATACTTTTCTCTCATGATCTTCATATGATGAATTTCATGTCCCGCGGCAATCCATCCAATGGCTTCAACCTGGATGGATTTGCTGTTTGCAATGCCAACCGCTGCCAATTCGTCCGCATTAAACCCTTCAAATAATGATATGGTGGCTGCTTTAGAAGCTTTATACTCCTGGATTATTTGTTGCATGCTTTTGGAATTATGCCGCTCTTGAAAAGCATATTGATCATGGTCAAACCCCGGTAGATTTGCATTCTTTTCACGCGCGATGGTCAAAGCCCTGTAATTAAATATACGTTCACAATCCACTATGTGCATGACCAATTGTTTGATGGTCCATTTACCATCTGCATAAGCAGAGTTTCCCGTCTCCTCATCCAGCGATTCCAGCAATTCAACCGTATTGTCAAAATTGTCTTTTAAGCCAATCAAATAGTGTTTCTGATTTACCAGATTGATGTAATATTTAAAATAATCGTCTACAATCATGATTGAGATGTATTGGTTTTAATGTCCTTTAACAGTGATTTGATGGCCCTTAATTCTTCCAGAACCTGTGAATCATTCAAATCTTGATTGGGATGGTCTGCGGTTCCCATTTTTATGGATCGCTGCGCCAGTACACGGTCTTTAAAACCATTTGCATCAATAATTCCAATGAGTTTCATATCACTTCCTTGTGGGTTGCTCTGACCGGCTGTTTCTATTTTTAATACACGTAATTCCAGCCATCTGAGCAAAGGATTTTCAATGAAAGTAAGGTTTTGAATGTTCTCAAGAGGAATGGTTTTTTCAACCCTGAACAAAACGCCCTTTTTGAATCTGAGATGTTTGTTGGTGAGGTCGCATTCCAAACTTTTATAATAGCGCCTGCTGTACCATTGACCTATTCCCAGAAACCAAAACGGGAGAAGCGGAATTCCAATGAAAGATACCAAAAGAAAAAACGCTATTTGGAGTAAAATGTAGGTTTTTATTTTAGCAGTAAACTCAGCTGTTTCTATGAGAGTTTCATCAGCCATAATTCAAATATTAAGGTGAAAAAATGCTTGTAGCAAGATAGTGATAAATTAATGGATACTGCTTATATTTGTTATTCAGGATGATTTCTCTCCATAACGCTTCAATCCACAATGAGGTCTAAATGAGGAAAGGATGGCTACTCTCCGCGATGAGTGCGATTTATTAACCATTTAAAATCTTGAAATCATGGACACTATGACAACAAATACATTGAGCTCTGCGGAAGCTATGGAGCTGGAAAACAAGTATGGCGCGCACAACTACCATCCACTACCTGTGGTCCTTAAAAAAGGAGAAGGCGTTTATGTATGGGATTGCGAAGGCAAACAATATTTTGATTTTTTATCGGCCTATTCTGCGGTTAATCAGGGACATTGTCATCCTAAAATTGTGTCTGCTTTAAATGAGCAGGCGTCTACCTTGGCATTGACTTCCAGAGCTTTTTACAATGATGCTTTAGGACCATACGAAAAGTATATCACCGAGTTTTTTGGCTTTGATAAAGTATTGCCAATGAATACTGGTGCAGAAGCCGTTGAAACTGCCATTAAATTGTGTAGAAAATGGGGGTATGAAAAGAAGGGGGTGCCTGCCAATCAAGCTAAAATCATCGTTTGTGAGGATAATTTCCATGGAAGAACCACCACCATCGTATCTTTTTCCAATGACCCGGATGCCAACGAAAACTTTGGACCGTTTACACCAGGTTTTGAAAGCATTCCGCATAACGATTTAAGCGCATTAGAAACTGCTTTGAACGATGAAAATGTTGTCGGATTTTTGGTGGAGCCTATTCAAGGTGAGGCAGGTGTTTTTGTTCCGGACGAAGGCTATCTCAGTAAGGCAGCTGAGCTTTGTCGATCTAAGAATGTGCTTTTCATCGCAGATGAAGTACAGACTGGTGTTGCCAGAACAGGAAAAGTTTTGGCTTGTGATCATGAGAATTTAAAACCGGACATTCTAATTCTTGGAAAAGCTTTGTCAGGAGGTATGTACCCAGTATCAGCAGTATTGGCAGATGATGAGGTGATGATGGTGATTAAGCCTGGTCAGCATGGCTCCACATTTGGAGGAAACCCAATAGCCGCAAAAGTAGCTGTTGCCGCTCTTGAAGTTGTAAGAGAAGAAAAACTGGCAGAAAATGCTGAGCGTTTAGGAAACATCTTCAGAGCAGAAATGAACCGAATCATTGCCAATACAGATTTGGTAAATTCTGTGAGAGGTAAAGGATTGCTAAATGCCATTTTGGTGAATGATACACCGGATAGCAAAACTGCTTGGAATCTCTGTGTTAACCTAAAAGAGAATGGTTTGCTCGCCAAGCCTACTCATGGAAATATCATCCGTTTTGCACCACCATTGGTAATGACGGAAGCACAATTAATGGAATGCGTTGCCATTATTGAGAAAACGATAATGGACTACAAGAAATAACTGTTCAAGTAGAAATAATGAGATGTCCGCAATTATTTGCGGACATTTTTTTTAGGTAAATATTTGATTGGCTTGTCTAGTTTGTAAGGATACTTCTGTCCCCAGGCGTGAACCAGCAAAATCATGCGATTGTATTCTTCCTGGCTACCAAAAGTACCACTTGAACTAAGGTCTCTCAAGACGGCCTGTGGGTAACTTAATCTTAAGCCTTCTAATTCATGGCTTAGATAAATCATGTGAGCCAAACATCCTGAGTATTGAATGGCTGGATTATCCGACTGCATGCACGCCATATAAGCGAAAAAGTTGGCATCTGCTTCATCAAAAAAACCGAAACCATGGGCAATTTCATGCGCATAGAAAAATGGTCTGTAAACAGGCGCTATTTTGTCACTCATAAGGGCCTCACCATAAAAACTTACATAAATTCCGGTGTACCCAAAACGCCTTAACCAATAATCGTTATTAATGGTGCGACATCTTACCCTGCCTGGTGTAGGGTAACCCATCATTTTCATGGCATGCTCCAAATTCTTGCGCATTTCGGTTTCCAAATCTTTAGGCAGGAGATCCGCGCGAAAAGATTCGTTTTCAGATAAACCTTCAATTTTCAGACGAGTAGACAAACACTTTTTTCGAGCCAAATTGGCTTCAATAATGGTCTCTTGGGTATCCAGAGGATGTAAATCCAATCCGGCATAATCTTCAATGGGAACTCTGTAAAAGTTAAATCCCCAACCTACAAAGAAGATTACGGATATCTTCCCGGCAAATGAGCCAGCTGAGAGCAAGGAGTATTTTAAACGATCGAATACCGATACTTCCCGGTTGATTAAATTGAACTTGATGTACTTGAATACCTTATACAGAAACCAGGAAAAGAAAATAAGGTTGAGCCAAATGGCAGGAGAAAATGGAAGCAGTCCCAAAGTATAGTCATACACATAGCGTATGACAATGAACAAGCCTCTGGAATAGTATTTTTCAGTGAACTCGGGGAAGAATGAGAGCACTGAAAAAAGTGCAAAACAAAACATGCCAGCTCCCAGCCACTTAATTCGCCTGTCTACCTTCAATAAGAACTGAGCCTGACGTTTTAACCTGCCCCGCATGTGTTCCCCTAAAATATTGAACGATTTCTCAGACATGCGTCAAAAGTACATTATAGCTGGAAAAGCAAAGTGGCTTTCATCGAAAAAGTCAATTTAATTTTAGTCACAAAAAAAAATGTTTTAAGTTTGTCGTCAAATGAGAACACAATTACATCATAGTCATCATGCTTCTGGCCACAAGGCGAGCTGATGTTGTATGGTGTAAACTAAAATATAATGTAAAGCCCGTCTGAGAAGATGGGCTTTTTTATTTTCCACCCTCTCAGACCAATTTAAAACAAGATGAAAACAATAAAAATTGCCATTCAAAAATCTGGGAGGTTAAAAGATGGCTCTCTCAAATTACTTAAAGACTGTGGGATTTCTATCGACAATGGGAAAGACCAACTTAAAGCCAGCGCCAGTAATTTTCCTCTGGAAGTGCTGTTTCTGAGAAATTCCGATATCCCCAAATATGTGGAAGATGGTGTAGCAGATTTAGCCATTATTGGTGAAAATGTGTTGATAGAAAAGCAGACATCCTATCACATGTTGAGCAAATTGGGATTTTCAAAATGTCGGGTTTCCCTGGCCATACCAAGAGAGCTTGAATATGAAGGCTTGCAATATTTTCAAGGGAAAAAAATTGCCACTTCCTACCCAAATACTGTGGCAGATTATTTGAATCGGAATAACATTCAGGCAGACATTCACATGATTTCCGGGTCGGTTGAAATTGCGCCAAATATTGGTTTGGCTGATGGCATTTGTGACATAGTAAGTACTGGCAGCACACTTCTGAAGAATGGTTTGAAAGAAGTTGAACTCATGCTCAAATCGGAAGCGTGTTTAATTTCCAGTCCTCAATTAGATAAAGAGCAAGAGGAAATTGTGGACCAACTGCTCTTTAGACTGTCCGCGGTCAGATCTGCTAAAGACAATAAATACGTTCTATTGAACGCGCCTAATGACAAAATTGAGGAAATAAGTATCATTCTGCCGGGCATGAAAAGTCCAACCATCCTTCCGCTGGCAGAAGAGGGGTGGAGCTCCATGCACTCGGTCATTAATGAAAATGATTTTTGGGAACGGATAGACCTCTTGAGAAAAGCTGGAGCCGAAGGTATTTTGATTGTTCCAATTGAAAAAATGATTGCGTGATGAGAGTATTTGAATATCCGGATAAAATCGAATGGAAAGAACTAATTGAACGCCCTGAAGTCAATCAACAAGACTTGAGTGAGTTGGTTGATACCGTTTTTAAAAACGTTGCAAAGAATGGAGATAAGGCAATTCGACAGTACACAGCTCAATTTGATGGTGTAGATCTTTTAAATCCTTTAGTCCCCGAGAAAGAATTAGAGCAATCCAGGGAAAAGATTTCTAAAGACCTGTTGGACGCGATGACCCAGGCCAGCGCCAACATTCAACAATTTCACCAATCTCAGTGCACTGAAGAAACAATGATTGAAACCATGCCAGGTGTTCAGTGCTATCGAAAATCACAAGGCATTGAGAACGTTGGTCTATACATTCCCGGAGGAACAGCCCCTTTGTTTTCTACGGTTTTGATGTTGGGAATTCCAGCGAAAATTGCTGGATGTAAAAACATAAGTCTGTTCACACCTCCAGATAGAAATGGACTAATCAATCCCGCGATTTTGGCAGCGGCAGAGCTGGTTGGAATCAACAAAGTCTACAAAATTGGAGGTGTTCAAGCCATTGCTGCCATGGTATTTGGAACGAACACCATCTCAAAAGTAGACAAGATTTTTGGTCCTGGAAATCAATATGTGACAGCAGCAAAACAAGAGGCACTCAAGTATGGTTTGTCTATTGATATGCCAGCCGGACCATCAGAGTTATTGGTCATTGCAGATGATACGGCAAATACTGATTTTGTGGCAGCGGATATGTTGTCTCAGGCAGAACATGGTGCAGATAGCCAGGTAATTTTGTTGACCAGCAGCAAATCTGTTGTCGAAAACGTCAGGAAGGCCATTGATCAACAGGTTCAGGTTTTACCCAGAAAAGGCATAGCTCTAAAAGCACTGGCCAATTCAAAAATTGTGCTGTTGAAAAAAGAAGACATCATGCCCTGGTCAAATGCTTATGCTCCTGAACACCTCATCATCAATACTGCTGATAATGATTATTATGTAGACAACGTGATCAATGCAGGCTCCGTTTTTATTGGTCAGTATACCCCCGAAAGTGCAGGAGATTATGCTTCAGGAACCAACCACACACTTCCCACAAATGGATTTGCAAGAAATTATTCTGGCGTTTCTGTAGATTCGTTCGTGAAGAAAATAACTTTTCAGAAAATTACATCCGAAGGCATTAAAGCCATTGGTAAAACCATTGAATTGATGGCAGAAGCAGAGGACCTTCAAGCACATAAAAATGCAGTAACCATCAGATTAAATACGGTGTTATGATAGATAAATTAGTGAGAGAGAATATTAAAAATCTCAAGGCATACAGTTCGGCTAGAGAACATAATTTTGGAATGGAGGCAATTTTTCTGGACGCCAACGAGAGTCCTTTTGAAACTGGATTGAACCGTTATCCAGATCCGAATCAGATGGCGCTGAAAAGGGCTTTGGCCGACTTAAGACTATGTCGGCCCGAACAGATTATTTTGGGAAATGGCAGTGATGAATTAATCGATTTATTGATGAGGTCATTTTGTGAGCCCGGACTGGACAATGTGATTTGTGCGAATCCAAGTTATGGTATGTACCAGGTGAGTGCAGACATTAATCAAGTGGAATTGAGACGTTTCAACTTAGATGCCAATTTTGAATTTGAAGATACGGCAGCTTTGGAATTAGCGGACGAACACTCTAAATTATTGCTGTTGTGCTCGCCCAATAACCCAACTGGCAAGATCATTCCCTTGTCCGCCATTCAAAATTTGTGCAATGAGTTTAATGGCATTGTTGTGTTAGATGAAGCCTATATAGATTTTGCAGAATCACCGTCCGCATTGAGTTTGTTGGGTCAAAACGACAATTTATTTGTGATGCAAACATTTTCAAAATCCTGGGGCATGGCTGGTATTCGTTTAGGTGTTGGTTACACCAATCCGGAAATTGTTGAGATTCTCAGTGCAGTAAAAGCACCATATAATGTCAATACACTCACACAAAATATTGCTTTAAAAGCCATCGAAAATAAGCAGCAATCTGATGCCTGGATCAAAGCTTTGGTAGAACAAAGAAAGGTTTTGGAGAAGGTCCTGAATGAATTCAATATGGTGGAGAGAGTTTTTCCAAGTGAAGCCAATTTCCTTTTGGTCAGGTTCACTAATGCACAGGATGTATTCAATACCTTAATTGATAGTGGTATAGTGGTGCGCAATCGATCTAAAGAATTCAACTGCAAAAATTGCCTCAGGATCAGTGTAGGCACTATGGAAGAAAATGTAAAGCTTCTGGAAGTATTAAAAAACTTAGAATCATGAAGAAAGTATTGTTTATAGACAGAGATGGAACATTGGTGATAGAACCGCCAGTGGATTATCAATTGGATAGCCTTGAGAAGTTGGAATTCTACCCTGAGGTATTTACCTACTTAAGAAAAATAGTGGATGAATTGGATTACGAAATTGTGATGGTGACCAATCAGGATGGTTTGGGCACCGAATCTTTTCCCGAGGAGATGTTTTGGCCGGCACACAACAAAATGATTCTGGCTTTTGAAAATGAAGGCATTCAATTTGCGGATGTGCACATAGACAGAACTTTTCCTGAGCAAAATGCACCCACTAGAAAACCAGGAACAGCTATGCTTACAAGGTATATCAATGGTAACTATGATCTCTCCAGGTCATTTGTGATTGGTGATAGGGAATCGGATATTCAGCTTGCAAAAAACTTGAGCGCCAAAGGCATTTTAATGAAGAGCCAATTGGAGGATCAGAACTTAGCGGATACCCTTGGTCTTCAATCCACATCATGGCAGTCTATTTACCCCTATTTGTTGGAACTGGAAAGAACTACAAAGGTTGTAAGAAATACCAATGAGACTAAAATCAATGTAGAATTGAACCTGGATGGAACCGGAAAGTCACAATGTAATACGGGCTTGCCTTTTTTCGATCACATGTTGGATCAATTGGCCAAACATGGTGGTTTAGACTTAAATGTTCAGGTGAATGGAGATTTGGAAGTGGATGAACACCACACCATGGAAGACACTGCTTTGGCACTGGGGAATGCCTTCAAACAAGCACTTGGCAAGAAAACCGGAATCAACCGCTATGGTTTTCTGTTGCCAATGGACGATTGTTTGGCTCAGGTGGCTATTGATTTTGGCGGACGACCATGGATGGTATGGGATGTAGAATTTAAAAATGAAAGAATTGGTGATGTGCCTACAGAAATGTTTCAACACTTTTTCAAATCATTTTCAGATGAAGCCAGATGCAATCTCAATATTAAATGTGAAGGCGAGAATGACCATCATAAAATAGAATCGATCTACAAAGCATGGTCCAAAGCAATAAAAATGGCAATTAACAGGGATACCTCCAATATGCAATTGCCTACTACAAAAGGACAGCTATGAAAGTAGGTATCATTGACTATGAAGCAGGTAATGTCAGGTCAGTTCAATTTGCGTTTGATCGGATAGGCGTTAACCCAATTATAAGCAATTCTAATGATGAATTGAAATCGTGCGACAAGGTAATATTTCCTGGAGTGGGAGAGGCATCAAGCGCTATGACTGCTTTAAGAAAGACTGGACTGGATCAACTCATCCCTAATTTAAAACAGGATGTATTGGGCGTTTGTTTAGGCATGCAACTGATGTGCAATCACACGGAAGAGGGAGATACTAGAGGATTAGAGATTTTCAACACATCTGTGAAGAAGTTTGAACCTGGACTGAAGGTACCACACATGGGTTGGAATTCTATTTGGGAAAAGTCGATTTTTATGAAGGGTAAAGGTGTGCCCGATGATCTGGACATGTATTTCGTGCACAGTTATTACGCTGAGTTGTGTGAGCATACCATATTTGAAACGGATTATGGCATTCCTTTTTCTTCAGGACTTAAAAAAGACAATTTTTATGGTTTTCAATTTCACCCCGAGAAGTCAGGTGCTTGGGGAGAACAATTATTAAAATATTTTTTAGACGCATGAGATTAATACCGGCAATAGATATCATTGATGGCAAATGTGTTCGCCTAAGCAAGGGGGATTATAATACCAAAGTGGAATATGGCGATCCTTTGGAGATGGCTTCCAGATTCGAGGACGCAGGAATTCAGCATCTGCATTTGGTTGATTTAGATGGTGCCAAAGCAAAGCAAGTTGTCAACTTAAAGATTCTGGAAAGAATTTGTGCTCAAACTCAGCTACAAGTGGATTTTGGAGGAGGCGTTAAGTCTGATGGTGATTTAAGACGTGTATTTGATGCCGGTGCCAGCCAGATCACCGCAGGAAGTATTGCTGTGAGTCAACCGGAAACTGTCCTTAAATGGTTGGAAGAATATGGACCAGATAAGATCATTTTGGGGGCGGATGTGAGGAACAAGATGATTTCAACCAATGGCTGGTTAGCCGATTCCGATCACAGTATTGAGACATTTTTAGATCACTTTGTGAACGAGGGGATTTCCTATGTTATTTCTACAGATATCGCGAAAGATGGGATGCTTCAAGGCCCTTCAATTAGTCTGTACAAAGATATTTTAACCCGTTTTCCTGATTTGAATCTAATCGCGAGTGGAGGAGTCTCTAATGTACAGGATTTGTATGATTTGAAGGCCATCGGATGTGAAGGTGCCATTGTTGGAAAAGCCATTTATGAGAATCAAATTAGTTTAACCGATTTACAGAATTTCAATGGGCAATGATTTAAAGAAACGACTCATTCCATGTCTGGATGTCAAGGATGGCAGAACCGTGAAAGGGATCAACTTTGTTGGATTGAGAGATGCCGGCGATCCCATAGAACTGGCGTATAAATATGCTCAGGAAGGTGCAGATGAACTGGTATTCCTTGATATTTCCGCCACACATGAGAAAAGGAAGACCATGTTGCAGTGGGTAGAAGAGGTGGCGAAAGAGGTGAACATTCCATTTACGGTTGGAGGAGGGATTTCCAGTGTTGATGATGTCTATCAAATTTTAAGAGCTGGAGCAGATAAGGTCAGTATCAATTCTTCAGCCATCAGGAATCCACAGTTGTTGACAGCCATTGCAAATAAATTTGGAAATCAATGTGTGGTGTGCGCCATTGATGCCAAACAAGAACAAGATCACTGGTCGGTTTATGTATCAGGAGGCAGAACAAAAACAGAATTAGAGCTGTTCGCCTGGGCAAAAGAAGCAGAAAGTTTAGGTGCAGGAGAAATCCTATTTACTTCCATGAATCAGGATGGGACCAAAGAAGGTTTTGCTCTGGAGGCACTGTCTAAAATGAACGAACAATTAAGCATTCCCGTGATCGCGTCAGGAGGCGCAGGAAGTATGAGCCACTTTAAAGATGTGTTTACTCTCGGTAAAGCAGATGCAGCACTGGCAGCAAGTATATTCCATTTTGGAGAAGTGAGCCTGCCTGACCTTAAGTCCTATTTATGGGACAATCAAATTAAAACACGACAAATATGGAACTAGATTTTGATAAGATGAATGGTTTAATACCTGCCATTATTCAGGACAATAACACTGGAGATGTACTGATGTTGGGCTATATGAATGAAGAAGCAGTATACAAAACATTGGAGGATAAGCGTGTTCACTTCTTTAGTCGTTCTAAGAATAGGATTTGGATGAAAGGAGAGAGTAGTGGTAACGTTTTAAACCTGGTATCCATCAAAGAGGACTGTGATAAAGATGCTTTGTTGGTCAAAGTTGATCCGGTCGGACCAACTTGTCATACTGGAGATGATACTTGCTGGGGAGACAAAACACTCAAGGATTTTTCAATATTGAATCGTTTAGAGTCGACTATTTCGGATCGGGCAAATAACAGGAATGAAGGATCTTATGTCGCAAGCTTATTCAATAAAGGCATCAATAAAATTGCTCAGAAAGTGGGAGAGGAGGCAGTTGAGGTAGTCATTGAAGCAAAAGACCGCAATGATGACTTGTTCTTAAACGAGAGTGCAGACCTACTTTTCCACTACTTAATTCTGCTCAAGGCAAAAGGTTTTGAATTGGATGATGTCTTAGAGATTTTGAGGTCTAGAGAGCACTAGTTGAGTCAAGTACACTTGATGCCAAACCAATCACTTGCGTTTTTTCAAAAGCCTTAAGCTCCTCATTCCACTTGTGCACAAATATTTGATCTGAAATGGTGTCAACAACACCTGGTAAACGAGTTTTAGGAAGTCCTGAAATATCTTCCTTTACATAGGTTTCTGTAGAACGGATCATCATCTCCAAAACGCCATTTTGGTCATCATCGATATAGTCAATTTTTTGAGTGATCGTATTAATGTCCATCCATTGGTCGTATTTGTTGTAGTCGGGGTGTTTCTCTAAAGACTGAAAATAAGTGTTGGTAAGAAAAATTTCATCCAGACCAGTTTTCGTTAATTCATAGACATTGATGCCAGCATCAGCGTAAACAGAAATGCTCTGTTCCCATTCGGCAACAATATTATACTTATCGGCTGATTGTAATTTCTTAAAACTAATGGAGCATAAACCTTCCTTCGAGTGAACTTCAAGAGTGTCAATAGGTTCAACCTGATCGTTATACACAATGGCAAAGTTAGTCCATGAGAGTAGGGGAGAGAAGTACAAAAAAGAAATGTACTCTGGCTGTTCATCCCCAATTAAATTCACTGCATAGAATTCACCAAGACCTGGAAACGGATTTAAAGAGTATGTATATTCCAGAAAGTCATTGCCACAAGTGTCACGTTCCAACTCAATTAATTGACCCTGTCTTTCGTTTTGCGCCCATTCATATTCCTGCGGAAATTCATGCTTCAAAAAATTGAGGTCGTTGATGAAAAGTGTTTTATGATAGGGCTCATCTGCAACATGCAAACTTTCCTGATGTGCTTTTACTTGTTGAGGTTTTTCAGTGCATCCAACAATTGTCAAGCAAGTCAATACCACAAGTCCTAATGTTATGTTTTTAATCATAATTACACTTTAATGCCTATCACCAGTACATCATCAATCTGACGGTGTCCTTCTGTCCACAAAGAAAATTCTCTATCCATCCGTGCATATTGTTCTTCGGCGCTCAGGTTATGAGATTCTTCAAAGATGGCTTTTAATCTTGATACTTTGAACTTTTTGCCGTTCGGACCACCAAATTGATCTGGATACCCATCAGTAAACATGTAAATACCATCCCCTTCACTCAGCTGAACAGTGGTCATTTCAAATGATTTCTCAAAGTTCTTATAACCACCGCCAATTGGGTTTCTGTTGGCTTTTAGATTGTGTAACTCACCATCTTTAATCACGAAAACAGGTCTCATGGCAGAGCAAATTCTCAAAACCCTCGTTTTCAGATTAATTTCAATGACAGAAATGTCCATTCCGTCTTTTGGATTTTCTTCCTGGCCGTCAGAAGTCAACAAACTAACCACTTCTTTTTCCAGAGTTTCTAATATGTCTTTTGGAGAGGATACATTTGGTCGCCTCACAGCGTCTTGCAAAATGGTTCCTCCAATCAAACTCATAAATGCCCCGGGAACACCGTGCCCGGTTGCATCCGCACAGGCCATTAAGAAAACGTCTTCACTTTGTCTATGCATCCAGTAAAAGTCTCCCGAAACGATATCTCTTGGCTTGAAATAGATGTAGGAATGGGGCAAAACCCTTTTGAGTTCGGAGTACTTTGGAATAACGGCTCTTTGAATTCTCTTGGCGTAATTAATAGAATCTGTAATGTCCTTGTTTTTGCTTTCCAGTTCTTCTTTTTGTTCAATCACCTCTTTGGTTCTTTCATCAAGCTCAGTCTGCAGGTACTCCTGAATCTGTCTTTGTCGCCTTTCTCTGTATCGGATGTAAAAGAACACCATCGCTATCACAAAAAGGATGCACAAGGTGATGAACCACCACTTTTTCCAGATTGGTGTGGCTATGCGGATTTCAACATTGGTAGATTGGACACTGCAGTAGCCATCACTGTTGCAAGATTTTACCTTGAAGACATAGTCGCCATCAGACAGGTTATTGTATTGAGCAAAATTGTTAGTACTGAGCTCCGTCCATTCGGTTTCGTATCCTTCCAGGGTATAAGAATAGGTGACGTTATTGGAGTTTTTGAAAGACAAACCAATGAATTCGAAACGAACCTTATAACTCC
>JAUILH010000175.1 GCA_030433115.1 Bacteroidia bacterium
TGTTTGATTTTGATGCCTTGCACAATGCCAATTTATTCATTTTACTTGAAACCAGTCACATTTCATATGTCTGTTCGTCAATTTACTGTTAAGTGATTTTCGACAAAACATTAAAAAACTTAGACGAATACGTCAAATTTACAATTGAATTTTGTTGTTTGCTGAAACTTTTGTAAATTAGTCGAGTAAAACAAGTTATTCGTCGAAACAATGGAATTATTTATACTCATATTCTTGCTGTTGCTTTTCATAGCTCTTTTTAGAGTTTTTGGAAGAGAGGGAGACAAATATGGCTATTACAATCAGTCCAGAGGTTGGAAAGGGGTATCTAAACCCAATAACAAAAAACGCTCGTTTTAGTCTAAAACGGTATCAATTTTCTAATACGCCTTTTACTGAGGTGAGTCTTAATAATCTGCTTGACATCCTTATTGTCCATTTTGTGTTCTATCAAGTCTTTGACTTCTTCAATGTTGGTGATGCTCAAATCATTGTCCGCAAAACCAAATCCTTTGTAGGCACCATTTTCCACCAAAATAATTGAATATTCCTGATGTGTGCGGCCCCCGTCAATGATGATGAAACTGGCATGTTTATAGTCTAAGTAAGCGAGGGCCTTTTCAACACGGGAGTTGTAAGTGTTTGGAGCTTCTTGCTGGACACATGCCCCATGACATTCTTTTACCTGAAAAGCGAAACAGGGACCAGCATGCTTGTGTAAATCAGTGTATTTCTGGCAAAGTGCGAATCGCTCTGTCCATTTTCGCAAACTCATTTTGGCCTCATCATAGCTCTTGAAAGCTGTTAAAACCAAATCGGCATTTCCTTTATGAATCTTTTGAACTTTTAAAGAGAGATACCCATGTTCATCCGTTTCAACGAATAAACCGAAATTTCTTGTGTTCCTTTTCTGAGCCCGGTTATATTTTGGTTGTATGAGCTTGATCTCCTCAGATTCTTTTAACAAGGCGATCAATTCACTTCCTGTTATTTCATAGCGAATTTGAGTTGTCTCCGCGATCATGTGAACCGCCTTCTTTGTCTTGTCGTTTCTAAAATGGCTGTGCACACGCGAGCGGATATTGTTGCTTTTGCCAATGTAAATGATCTCTTCCTGCTGATTCAACAAGTAATACACACCAGTTTGATCAGGTAAATCCTTCAATACTTTTTGGTCGAGTAGGGGATTGAGTTTCGAGAATTTGATGTCTTTTTCCATCAAACCTTTATGACTCTGATTGTTACCACCCAGAATCATGTCGAATAAAATGGCGGTGGCTTTCGCATCATCCGTAGCTCTGTGATGAGATTCTAATGTAATGCCAAGGTCTCTGCACAATTTCCCTAAACTGTATGATTTTCTTCCTGGAAAAACCTTTCTTGCCGATTTCACCGTGCAAATGCGTTCCCGCTTAAAATCATAACCAAGATTTCTAAATTCCTCTCGAATGAACCCGTAATCAAAAGAGACATTGTGAGCTACAAAAATGTGTCCTTCAGTAAATTCAATGATGTCTTTGGCAATTTCATAGAATTTTGGAGCCTTGGCAACCATCTCATTGGTGATGCCGGTTAAATTCGAAATGAAATAGGGGATAGAGCATTCAGGATTCACTAAACTGGAATACGATTCGGTAATGCTGAGACCGTCATGCTTAAAAATGGCGATTTCAGTAATCTTTCCTGACTTATGATTGCCTCCCGTGGTTTCTATGTCAACAATACAATACACTATTCCTCCAAGAGTTCATTAAGTCTTTTTCTGACAGATTCTGCATTCCAATCGGCCTTGCCTTTTTCCTCGTGAACAATTTGTCCGCTTTTCGAAATAATGAATGTTGTGGGGTAGGCCCCTCCTTTAAAATCGAACGTTACATGAGGGTCTTGATAAACAAATGGTAAATCATAGTCTCCGTCTTTCTTAAATTCCTTGAGCTTACCAGGACTGTCTCTATCTGAGTACATAATAAAAACAACCCGATCACCATAATCATCATACAATTCCTCAATGCTTGGCATCTCAGCAACACAATGACCGCACCAGGTACCCCATAAATTCACGAAAATCACTTTCCCTTTGTGTTCCGAGAAAACGTGTTTTTCACCTTTCAAATCGTAATAAGTGAATTGGTAGGCTTTCTGGCTCAAATAAGGATAATCACTACTATACTCAAATTCGGGATCCGATAAAAACTGCCTGTTTACCCATGCCGAAAATTGTAACCGCAAGCTTGGAAAAGCGATCAAAACAATGATGAAACCGAAGAGGGCGCTTGATAGCCACCAGCTAAAATTTCGTGTCTTTAAGTATTCTTTAATTTTCGACATTCGTGTACAAAAATAAGTGTAATTTGGACGTAGATATGCTAATTAGTTTTTCTTCAAATCAAATCATGTCGATTTTGCTGTTGGTAACAGTGCCGCTGGTGGTGTTCGTATTGCTTTTGATCAAGCAGAGACAGCGCGTTAAGAATGAAGAAAAATCTAAAGAAAGGTCTGAAACTCCTGGAAATGAGGAATGACCATTTTTGGTGCAAAAATTGTATGATCTATAGCAAACAAGAAATTTATGGCAATTGAGTTAAGAAGGGTGATTCCGGATCCCATGAGGCAATATACCTTTGGACCAGAAAGTGTATGGGATTCAGAGTATTTGAAGTTCGAAGAAGGCAAAAACTACATGATAAAAGCCCATTCGGGGAAAGGAAAATCTACATTGGTGGCTTATTTGTATGGTTTGAGAAAGGATTTCTCCGGAAGCATTCAATACAATGGCGTGGAGACTAAAGACATTGATTTAATGGAATGGGCCCGGATTCGTCAACGTCATTTCTCAATTGCACTGCAGGACATGCGCTTGTTCCCAAAATTGACGGTTAAAGAGAACTTGTTGCTCAAAAATCAGCTAACCGATTTTAAACCCTGGGATGAGATTCAAAGCATGCTTGATCGATTTGGAATTGGAGAGAAGACCAATCAACTGGCCAAAACCTTGTCAATTGGTCAGCAACAACGCGTCACATTAATTCGTGCTTTGCTTCAGCCGTTTGATTTTCTCATGATGGATGAGCCTTTCAGTCACCTGGATGTGGAAAACCAGAAAATTGGCTGTGCCATGATTAATGAAGCGTGTGAAGCTACAGGGGGCGGTATCGTAGTGGCCTCATTGGGAGAAGACTACTTTTTTAAATATGATCATGAAGTAACGGTGTAGGTATGAAGATTTCTTTAGCACAAATTATTAGGAAAGGGCAGAAGCGGTCGCAAATGATCATTGCCTTTGTAGGGTCCGTGGTAGGTTTGTTCCTGCTCATAGCTTCCATTCAATTCTATATCGACTATAATGAAATTATGACCGGAGGGGACAATGCCCTCAAAAATGGTTTCATGATCGAGAAAAAGGTGAGTGCCACTAATACCATCAGTGGCAAAAAAGTGTCATTTACCAAAGAAGAGATCGATAAAGTTAAAGGCTTGGGTTTTGTAGATGATTTAGCACCTGTAAAAACCAGTAACTTTAAAGTAGAACTTTCGGGCGGTCCCGGAGTCAAGAAACTGTTGAAAGGGAATGATTTCTCCTTGCTGTTCTTTTTTCAGTCGCTGCCAGACAGGTTTGTGGAGCAAAGCGACGATAAGTTCAAGTGGGTTGAAGGCGATTCTCTGATTCCGATTATTGTACCGTCCGATTACCTGAATTTATTCAACAATGGATTTGCTTCTGCACAGGGCGTGTCGCAATTAAGTGGTGATTTGTTGTCTGCGATTGATCTTAATGTGAAAATTGAAGGGAATAATCGGAAGGATGTATTCCGTGCCAGAATCGTGAATTTCAATCCCATCATCAATTCGATTTTGGTGCCCGAGAGCTTCATGGATTGGGCGGCTAAAACTTATGGAGAACAAAATCAACCGGAAGAATACAGCCGATTATTTGTGATTGCCAATTCTAAAAAGCATCATGAATTCACCGATCTTATTGAGAAAGAAGGGTATGTGGTGAACCAGAGTAAGTTGGAGACCGCTAAGTATAAGCAAGAGATTCAGATCATTTTGTCAGTGGTTTTATTTATTGGAGGCATTATCCTATTGCAAGCAGCCCTCAACTTCATTTTATACTCTCAACTGACCATTTTTAAGAATGAGTATGAAATTGGAGTGCTTACCAATATTGGTTATGATTATAAAACCATCAGTAAAACTTACATCTTTCATTTTGCCAAGATCTTCGTGTTGATCACTTTAGTCGCATTCTTGCTGGCAATTGTGGGTAAATTGGTGCTCAACGATTTCGCTGCCGAGCGGAAAATTGAATTAACCGGATCTCTGGCGCCTGTAACATATGTCATCGGTTTGGTGTTCTTCATAGTGTACGTTACAGTGAACAGTTTATCGATCAATCGAACGATTAAAGAAATCGCCAAAAGAAATTAAGCCAAACTGTCAACGTTTTGTTAAATTCTGCGTCTTGGTATGTAGTTTGTATAACTTAGTAATTTAATTGAAACAATAAATCATTTGAGCGAATGAAACAGGTATTATTTGCATGTGTATTGATGTTGTCGGGGATCATATCTGCGCAACACAAGTTGGAGTTTAAGGTAGTGGGAGCGGAAGATTCTACATTGAATCTCATTCGCTATTACGGGGAAAAATTATACTACGCGGATACGGCGGTGGCCGACAAGACGGGAAAAGTAAGTTTTGATGGTTCCTGGGCGAAAAAACCAGGTATGTATGCGGTAATGGGACCAGGAAAGAAGTGGTTTGAAGTCATTTTGAACAATGAAGACGTCTACATTGAAACTAATTTGAACAACTTCATTGGCAAAATGGATGTTAAAAAATCCAAAGAAAATCAACTGTTTTATGAGTACATCAAATGGATAGGAGACAAACGCAGAAATGCTGAAGCTTTGGTGAACCAAAAGAAAAATGAAGCAGACGAGAAGAAAAAGGAAGCCATCGATGAGAGGCTCAAGGGTATTGATAAAGCTGTAGTGGATTACCAGAAGAACTTTGTTAAGAAGCACGAAGGGACATTGGTGTCAGAAATCGTGAACATGTCTATGGAAATTCAGGTGCCAGAACCTCCTAAGGACGATAAAGGTGTTGTCACAGACTCTTCTTTCCAAAGAAACTACTACATCACGCATTACTGGGATAATTTCAACCTGAAAAATGATGCCATCACCAGAATGTCAGGTTTTCACAAGAGATTGGAAAAGTTATATGAAGACATTTTGTTGAAGCACCCGGATTCTCTGATTGAATATACCAACCGGTTAATGAAGAAAATTGATGAAGGCAGTGAGGTGTACAAGTATACTGTGGTGCACATCACCTCTAAATTCCAGTCCAGTAAAATCATGTGTTTGGATGCCGTTTTTGTAGATATGGTACTGAATCATTACAAGACCGGTAAGGCTTTCTGGATGAGTGAGGAGAAGAATAAAGAGATTGTTGAACGCGCAGAGGCCATGGCACCAAATGTGTGTGGTCAAACGCCTCACAACATTGCACTGAGAAATGTGAAACAAGAATGGCCGAGACTGTTTAGCTTAAAGAACGACTACATCATACTCATGTTCTGGTCGCCCGACTGCGGTCACTGTAAAAAGGAAATGCCAAAATTGGTAGAGGCCTATAATGGCTGGAAAAAAGATGGCATTGATGTGGAAGTATATGCCGTGTCGTCAATAAACGGCAAGGAATGGACCGATTTTATCGAGAAAGAAAAAATGAATTGGATCAACACGGCTGTGCCAAAAGAGGTGTATGAAGACCAGAATTTTGTGAATAGAGTGGTGCAGTCAGGGAAATCCGATCTGCCAAGTTTGAACTACCACGACACCTTTGATGTCTACAAAACCCCAACCATTTATTTGATTGATAAAGACAGAGTGATTGTAGGTAAGAACCTTGAGACCTCTGGTTTAGATGATATTTTAAGGAAGTTATCCAAAACTCCTAAGGGCGATTTTGATGACAGTAGCCTGGGAGATTAATAGATGAGATGTCTGCTTGCGATAGGTTTGCTCGGACTGTCAAGCTTGGCGTGCGCTCAATACCCTGATGAAGGGAGAGATTCTGTGCAATTTGCAAATCAAGTAGAGGCAGTTGAGGTAAAGGTCTACTATTCCGCAATGGTGCCCAAAGTCATTGAAGTAAATGGACGGCAGGTCGAAGAATTGGACACTTTATTCGGTGAACGACATTACGCGCTCATCCTCTCAAATAAGGGATATCAATACTTCCAGCATTATTACAGGAATAACCAGATAGAATTTGTGTCAACACCTATCTTCTCCAATGATACATTGTTCAAACGGAAGCGCATTGCCAATGGTGAATTTGATTATGAAGAACACATACTCTCTGCACAAAATGTATCTGATAGCGCTTTGGTTGCTCAGAATTTCTCTGCTATACTGACTACAAATCAAGCAATCGACACCTATGATGATTCCGGGAGATTGGTGAAGAGAACTCAAAGGAATGTTGCTGGAGGCTATATTCAACACGGCTGCATCATTGAGCCAGCAATGATTTCCTGGACGTACGAATACAATGTAGCAGGACAACTCGTTTCAAAAAAGTCTTTTGACACCCGTGGCGCTCCAGATGGTCGCTGGGAGTATGAATACAATGAGAGAGGCTTGGTTACTCGGATCAGTTATTTCAGTAATGGTTTTCATGGTCATCAGAGTTATCGGGAGCATCATGTGTTTGACTATGCTTATAATTTGAATTTGTGATGGTCTCCAGGTGAACCTTAATGTGGCTCGAATGTTGTGGTAAAATCATGAATTCTTAAGCTGTGGTAAATTGAAGTTGTATCTGTATATTCTCTTGATGTCCATTTCGGTATCCGGTATTTCTCAAAAGTATAACGGCTACCATGATGACTCATTGGTTGTTGGTGATTCTGTGCATCACATATCCTGGTCGGTTGATGATTATCGCGGAAATAATAATTATTGTTTTAATTGTGAAGACCCTATGGTCATTTATAGTAGGGTAGAAAACTCCGATTCAATTGATCGGTTCGTGCAGGATATTTTAAGACCTTATTTGGGGTGTTTAGCAACGGAAAGGTTAAAGGTCACCAATCTTGATGCATACAATACGGCTAACTACCATTTTCCAAATGATGAGTATTCAAAAAAGTGCGATCGAGAGGATCAATATTGTCGGGACCTAAGATTCAAATATACATGTGCGTTGCGATTCGATGACAGCGTTTATTATGAATTCGATTTTGAAACTAACCATCGCAGAGAGGTCATGAATCCTGAAGATTTGCCAACAGGAGTCAAAGACTTTAAGACCATGGCTTTTTTACCGGCTCATCTAATATATCAAAAGGCGCTCAATGATCCATATTCCGGTGGAGAGGGAATTGACTGCCCAATGTATTTAGCGTACAGTAAAGACATGGATTTGTTTTACTATAATATCACCACGCATAAAGGCAAGTTGTTGTACAAGGATAAAATGGCTAACAGACAATCCGTGAGACATATT
>JAUILH010000015.1 GCA_030433115.1 Bacteroidia bacterium
CAAGGCGTTTGAGTTAAGGGATTACCCCAGTCCGCAAGCACAACCTGGCGAAATCGTCATTGAAGTAGAAGGCTTTGGACTCAACTATGCGGATATTATGGCCAGAAATGGTTTGTACAGAGAGGCACCTCCCAGACCATTTGTGCCAGGTTATGAAGTGGTGGGTAAAGTCAGTTCGGGACCTGCTAATTTGAAAGGGAAACGTGTACTGGCTTTCACCAGATTTTCAGGTTATTCGCAAGAGGTAGTCACTCCGGAAGATGCTGCCGTTACTATAGATGAATCTATAGAATTGGGGAAGGCACTGGCATTAGGAACGCAATATGTCACTGCCTACCATGCGGCCTACGAACGGGTCAATTTATTTGAAGGAGATCGTGTTTTAATTCATGCAGCTGCCGGAGGAGTAGGGGTGGCACTCACGCAATTCTCAAAAGCCAAAGGATGTATCGTATTTGGAACGGCTAGCCAGGCAAAAAAGTTGGAATTCATAGATAATAATGGTGTAGATCATCCCATTAACTACCGAACGTCTGATTATGAAGAAGAAGTGCGTAAAATCTTGGGGAACGAACGGCTGGATGTCGCTTTTAACTCCATTGCAGGCTCAACTTTCAAAAAAGACAGAAGATTGGTCGGATCAGCTGGTGTACAAGTACTGTATGGAGGAGCTGAGCGTTCTGGTAAATCATTTGGTATTTTCTCTACCTTGAATTTTGTGAGAAAAATGGGGCTACTCGTGCCAATTGGTCTTATGATGAAATCAAAAGGCATTGTGGGCGTTAATATGTTGAAAGTGGCAGATAATCGACCCGATATTTTAAAGAGATGCATGTCTGGTGTCATCAAATCTTATGAAGAAGGCATCATCAATCCTGTGGTAGATAATGTATACAATTCTAGTGATATTGTGGTGGCTCATCAGCGACTGGAGGGCAGGCAATCTATTGGTAAAATAGGCGTAAAATGGTAGAGCTTCTCAATTATTTGAAATCGTATTTTATTCCGGGACATGAACTGACTCAGGGTGAAAAGATTAATTTTTATGGCTATCGTATATCCATAATTGTGCTTGCCATGGGGTCGGCTTTTTACCTCCTCTTATTTTACAAAATAGCGATTTTAAGAGCCAATTATCCTTTCGATTTGGAATGGATGGAAGGTGGTGCAGTAGACCATGTTCGTCGGGTTATGGACGGAAAATCATTGTACATTGAACCTTCTCCGGATTTTGTGCCATACATCTACACCCCATTAAGCTATTATGTGGGAGCCATTTTTACTTACATCTTTGGTGAAGGCTACTTGCCCCTAAGAATTTTGTCCATTCTATCCATTTCCGGATGTTTTGTGCTCCTGGGTTTGTTTACATATAAATCTACCAAAGACCTGGTATTGGCTTGTGTGCCACCAGGCTTGTTCGCAGCAAGCTACGTTCTGGTAAATAACTGGTTCGATATTGGGCGAGTAGACTCCCTGTTTTTATGCTTATTGCTGCTCTCTGCCTATGTCCTTCACCACGGCAAAACACATAAAAAATACTGGATTTCGGCACTGGTTTTATATCTCGCTTTCATGACCAAACAATCCGCATTAATTGTCTTTCCATTTCTGGCGGTTGTGGCATTCAGAGACCACTGGAAATCGGGGCTCACCTTTTCCTTAACCTGGCTCATTACTGTGTTTGGCACCGTGCTTATCTACAATCAATTGAGTGAGGGTTGGTTTTCTTACTACATATTTAAAGTGGGAGGCGGACATGAAATTCTGGATAATATGTACTGGGATTTTTGGCGTCACGACATTTACGATAAATACAAGTGGCCATTTGTCTCCTCATTGCTATTTGCACTTGTCATGATGCTGAAAATGTTTAAAAAAGAAAACCTGATTTATCTGGCCATGGCAGGTGGTTTTGTTGGTATGAGTTATTTTGGAAGATTACACTCTGGTGGCGATACCAACGTCATTATGCCGGCATATGCAATCATGGCTTTGCTAAGCATCCTGGCGCTGTACAGACTTACTCAGCACAAATGGCTAAAAGGGCAGCTGTTTGCAGTTCTTGTCCCTGTTGTGTTCACGGTTTTAATGGTATGGCAGTACACGCATTTGCGCTATTATTCAGCCAATTTTTTACCCACCAAAGCAGACGTTGAAGCGGGCAATAAAATTCTTGAGATCATTGATGCGGCAGATGGTCCTGTTATGGTCTCATCTCATGGCTACTGGCAATATAAAGTGGGAAAAGAAACCAATGCCCATTTTATGGCGAGTTATGATTTGTTGAGGAGTGATGCCGATCATCCTGCGGTTAAAATCATCAGCGACAGCACCATTGCCAGAATAGAAAACCAATATTACCACACCATCATTCAAGACAACGATTATTTTGTAGGTCAGGTAAGGCAGCACTACGATTTAGTAATGGAACTAGAATACGACGGTGATGCATTTATTCCGGAGTCGGGTGCCAAATTAAGGCCTTTAAAAGTGTATGTCCGAAAGCCTAGGTAGGCTGCCTCCCTTTTAGGGTCGGGCTTTTTATTCTAGCCAATTTTTAAATCATAAACCATTCTAAACCCAAAAAGAGTTCATGTGGTCACTTTTTTAGCTTAAAAATGGCTAAGTATTTTTCAAATTGGGCTGCCATTACAATCCCTGGCAGACATCATAATTTTATCAGGAACTTATTTTGAAGTTTCCCTGCCTTATCAGCTTACAACTCAGACTGAGGACTCAACAAACTTCCTCCCCATTCAATTAACACAAAACCATCTCTGTTGATGGACGTCAGTGTTTGTGCTTCAAGGTGCTTTGGTGCTTCCAATGGTTTTACCAACATAAATACGCGTCTGCTTGCGTCCGGCTGAGGTGTTACATTGATGGGCATCACCTCATCATAGGTGTCATCAATCTTAAAATAAATCTGCGCAAAAGCCAATTCAGAGATGCGTGGTCCCCAAAAACTCACAAAATCATTGGATTCTCTTTCGTTAAACCCAAGTTGTTTTGCACTCGATTCCAAAAAATCAATGGCTTCACTGCCAGCAATGCAAAAACCTTGTGTCTCGTCAAATTGGGTTTGTGAACGGGCACTTTCATTCGACTCCCAAAACAAATAGTCGTATTGTTGGTCGTTGGCCGCAATTAAATCTCCTTCCACCGTTACTGTCCACTTGCTTTCATATTTTGGGTGCGTAAAAATCAAGCCCTCCGGAATGCCTAATTCAATGTTTACATCTAACTTCTGGTCTGAATATAAGTATATCGCTGGTTTCAAAAGAACGGCCCCTGGACTCATCGTAATTGTTACCTTGTAAACAATGCCGGTTTTTTTAATTTTCACTTCCTGCGTCTCAGAAGGATAGCCAACATAATCTACCTTAACAGTATATTTTCCTTTTTCAAGACCATCGAATCTAAAGACACCATCTACATCTGTTTGAGTGCCAATGCTGTCGTTAAGTGATACATGCGCAAATGGTAAGGGTTCTCCCGAATCGTCAAGTGCAGTTCCCTTAATGCTAGATAATTGAGTCATGCCAAAGGTGCTTAGCAGACAAAAAACAATGGTGATCGCAAATTTCATATTGATAGGATGTTACTTGATTAAAAATTCCACATCAAAAACTGAACTCTTTTTTAAAATTATGCAGTTCTGTTGGTAAATCCTTAATTAGCCTGTGAGATAATTGATTGATAATTGGATTGGGTTTCACTTTCAATTCTCGCAAATTCATATGCTGATTCACAAAAATCATCTCTAAATTCGGGTAAATGTCCATCAAGCATTCGGCAATGTCATTCACGCGCAAAACCTTATCCACCAAATCATACCTACCTGGTTTCAAGGTGTTATCGGTTAAACGACTCAAAATGGCAGAAACGTCATCTATGTGAATAAATGATCTGTGCTGCTCACCAGAACCATTAATGCTGATGCGGTTGTGAAAGTTGGCATCAAACATAAATCGGTTAATTACGGCATCAAAACGCATGCTTTTACTGTATCCGTATACGTTTCCGCATCTTAGGATGTAAGTAGGAAGCTTTTTAAACAGTCTGTTCACGTGTTCTTCTCCGCGCATTTTCGAGATGCCATAAAAAGTTCTAGGATTGATAGGACTGTCCACATCCATTTCATCTTTAGAAGCGCCATACACCGAGATGCTGCTCATGTACACAAACTTCTTGACATCTGAAGCTTCAATGGCGTAAACCAATTCAGCTGTTCCCCAATGATTAATCTGTTCAAAGAAATGAGGGTTTTGATCTGAAAAAGGCGTGCTCACTTTCGCAGCCAGATGGTATACAATGTCAATGCCTTCTAAAGACGATTTAAGCAGTCTGGTATCCAACAGGTCGCCCTTGATGAACTTAATTTTATCACTTAGCTTGCTTTGTCCAATGAACAGGTTGTAGTTGGCACGACTCAAATTATCAATGACAACAATTTCCGTGATGTCGGCTTTTTTCGAAAGCGCGTAACACAATTCGGTTCCAATATAACCTGCACCTCCGGTAATTAAAACTCTCATTTCCGTCCTATTTTTTCATGCCATTTTAAAAATTCCCCCATGTCTTTATCATGACTTTTCACCCAGGTTTCCAGAATGGTAAATTCAAAGTCCTTTCGTTTGATGTTGATGTGTTTAACATTGCCTCCTTTTAAAGTTGAGGGCTTGGTGTCCAGGCCAAACTGCCCCAATTTCCCTTGCGCCAATGTTTCCTGAGAAGAGGTGTTTACTATGGCCAGTTCATTATCCGATATGATAATTAAATGACCTGTTCCCAAAACCCTTTGAAGCACATTGTCGCTCATACTATAAACGGCAAATGCTACTACCAATCCGCCCACAATGTATATCCAGCCACCAGATGCTGCCTGGTTGTACATGTAAACTGTGCAAATAATCACGGTCACCATCAATATTACCTGAACAATGGTAGCAACAAACGCGCTTTTCATTGATTTGGGCTTGAAATATGTAAATCGTAAATCTTTCATTTGACTAAATCTGTGTGTAAACCGCATTCGGATTTGTTGAGACCAAACCATCTGCCGCCTCTGTCGTTAGACAAGTCCAATTTCCGCGTACAGGGTTCACACCCAATGCTTAAATACCCCTGGTCTTCGAGTGGGTGCCTGGGTAAACTATATTCCTCAATGTACTCGTAAATCATTTTACCTGTCCAATCTAATACAGGATGAAAACGCTGAACGCCAAATGGGGCATCTTGAAAAACTTTCATGTTTCGGCGGTTCGCATTTTGATCAGCTCTAATGCCGTTAATCCAAATGTCGTGTGATTGTAAAACTGGTTCCAAAGCCTGTGTTTTATTAATGAAGCAACAACGATCAGGATCTGAGGTGAAATAAAACTGTCCGTTGCTATCTCGCTGTTGATTTCTTGGGATCATGGACTGGACGTTGATGGCGGTGAGTCCAAGCGACTCCAGAACCTCATCTTTAAAACTCATTGTTTCAGGAAAATGAAAACCGGTATTAATAAAAGCCACGGGGATCGATTGATCAATTCTGCTAATGATGTGGAGCAACGGAATGCTATGTGTTTGAAAAGAGGACCCCACGAACAGACGTTTGCCATCATGCTTCATTCGTTCAATGGTTGCCTGAATCTCCTCAAATAACATAGGGTCAAAATTAGTTATTGTTTGGAGATAAGTGTCATGATCCTATATCAATCAATCGATTAATACTTTCTTCCAGACATATGAGGGTTTCTGTGCCTTGAATTCCCGGGATGGTTTGAATTTTATGATTGAGCACGTCATACAAATGTTTGGTGTTCTTGCAATAGATTTTAACGAAAACACCGTATTTTCCTGTGGTGTAGTACGCTTCAGCCACTTCAGGAACTTTTGTGAGGTCATCTACCACATGCTCATAATCAAAACCGTGTTCCAGGTGAACACCCAGGTAAGCGGATAGATCGTAGCCAAGTTTGTGAAGGTCGATTCGTAGAACTGTTTTTTGAGCAATGCCCATTTCTTCAAGTTTCTTCATACGGACATGAATGGTTCCTGCAGACACCAACAACTTTTTGGCTATTTCGGTGTAGGGAGTTCTGCCATCTTTTGTTAGAATCGATAAAATCTGTCGGTCGAGATTGTCAATTTCATAATCTTTGGTGTACTTTTCAATCATAATCGATCATTTGTTCAATAAAAAATCATTTATATTATTGAATTCATAAAAATAAAATAAATATAGTAACAAATTCGCAATGATTGCGTAAGATTACATATATTTGTCAAGTAAAAGTTCTAAAGTTCATTAAGTAGTTGTTATGTGGGATCTATGGCACAGATGCTAACCGACTTGCAAGGAAGGTAAAACTCTGGGAAGGTTCGATTCCTTCTCCCACAGCTAATTCTAAAGCAGCAGTAGAGAGTGAGTAAAATCCCGGTTCCGAATTTCGGAATTGGGATTTTTTTTTGTTTCACGTGAAATTGATTGTCTAGAGGTTGCTTATTGCTCCTTAGGGTTACTATTCCAAATATCCAGATACATTTTCCAGTCACCATCAACTTTTTTCCAAATCACCAGATATTTTCCTTTCCATGAAGACTCAGTGCCATCCTCAAATTGAGTGGTGCCCTCAAAGTAACCGTAATCTCGCGCCTCATCTCCTGCAATTTTAATTTCAATTGGTGTGAGTTTGTGGTGAGTTACAGTTGAGGTGCCTGAGAAACTCCAATAGTTTCTTACTGCGTCCTCTCCGGATAAAATGTCGTGATTACTTGGGAACAATTTGGCGTCTTCCGTGTAAGCATCCACCAACTTGTCTGTATCTCCATTCATTAAAGCTTTAGAGAAATTTCTGGCATTTTTTTGGATCGCGTCCAAATCTTCTTTAGGGCCTTCAAAATTTTGAGTGAATGCGGTCGTGCTAAGGTATAGACTGATAATGATAAAAAAGAGGTGCTTCATGGCATAGGATATTGTTCAGAATAAAGATAGCAAATTTGACACTGATCACAGTCCTGTTCAAATTGCCATCAATTAACATCCTCACCGTCATAAGTATTTAAATTCACGCAATATTGAGAGGTGCTGTTTCCTAATTTCATTTTGAGATTATGCGCCTGGTCGGAAAAATATTCATTTGGACGTTCTCAATTCTCTTGGGATTGGTGACCATTCTGGCTGGAATTTTCCACTTTTATAAAGACGATATTGAACAATTTGCCATAGATCAACTGAACGAACGGCTCAAATCCCCAGTGGTTATTAATAAAATTGAGATCAGTATCTGGAAGAATTTTCCTGAAGCGACCATTGAGTTTTATGGTGTTTATGTACCTGGCGCGAATGGGGCTAAAAAGAAGTCAGATACCTTGTTTTACGCCGATCGATTCTCTATGAGTTTTGATGTATGGGACATGCTAGATGAAGATTACACCGTAAAAAGTATGTATGCTGTGGATGGCGTAATCAATATTGTGGAAGACGAAAATGGTGATGGAAATTACGACATTTTTAAACCACAACCGGAAAGTGATGATAGCGGTGACGGAGGGGTAGAGTTTCAATTGTCTCAGGTGGACTTGGAACGATTTAGGGTGCGTTACCAGAATTTGCGCTCAAAACAAGATTACCAGTTCAAGATAGCCCAGGCCAATCTTCAGGGAGCCTTTTACAAAGATGAATACGACATTGCCGCTAACAGCGATTTTGAGGTGCTCAATTTCTGGAATAAAAATGTCAACCTCATTAAGAACAAAACCTGTAAAATCAATACGAAAATTAATGTGTATGACGGAGATACGAGTACCTACACTTTGGATAAAACAGACCTGAGGGTTGAAGACATGGACTTTATTGTGCAGGGTGTAGTCTCTTCTGATACAAACACGCATTTAGATTTAAATATTGAAGGTGATCACATAGATTTGGCGTCCATGCTTACGAGTTTTTCCAAGTCTTTAACCAACTCATTTTCGTCCTATTCCTCAACAGGTATTGTGGATTTTCAAGCAGGAATAAAGGGTTATGTCGACAATGGCATGAAGCCAAATGTTAACGCAGAATTTGCCTATGAAAATGGGAGTATCACCGAACCTGGAAGTGGAATTACGCTGAAAGATGCCAATATGAAGGGACGTTTTACCAACGCCAATACCAGTGGACTGGATGAGCTGGAAATTGATGAGTTTACCGCGGTTTTACCAGATGGGAAGCTCAATGCTCAATTCAAAATTGAAGACTTCTTGAATCCACTTGTGGAAGGAAAAGTCAAAGGAGATTTGAATCTTCAAACACTTCAGACCTTCCTCAAATTAGAGTCGGTTGACAGAATTACCGGTCGTTTGTACCTGGACGCAAAACTCAAAACCCGCATTACCGCACCAGATGATTTCGAAACCAGAAACATCAAAATCTATCATTCCAGCGGATTGGTGGAAACCAAAGGTGTGAATCTCCGTCTCCGCGATTCGGACCTCAAAATTCAGGACCTAAACGGTGCCATCGTCCTTAACGGGTATGATGCTGCGATCAAAGAACTCTATGCCAATATTGGTGAATCTGATTTTTCCTTTGATGGCGCCTTTAAAAATCTGCTGCCTTACATTCTTTTTGATAAAGAAAAGTTGAAGATCGTTGCCAATGTCGATTCTAAAATGATTCATCTGGAAGATTTAGTGGGAACCGGTGAAACCAATGAGGTTTACACAACAACCTCATCTTCCGGTTTTGCCCTTCCATCAGATATTGATTTAAATTTGAAACTGGATCTTAATGAAGTGGATTATGGCGCTCTTCACTCAACAGAAGTCAGCGGAAAACTGATTTTAATTGACCAGGTGCTGCACGCCAAAGACCTCAGCCTAAAAACAGCCGGAGGTAAATTGAGTGGTCGACTAAGGATTGATGGCTCAACCGGCAATTTTAACATCACAAGCCAGGCTAAAATTGCCAGAATGGAAGTTGATCAGTTATTCGAGCAATTTGAAAATTTTGGTCAGAATATGATCTTACCCGAAAATATAAAAGGCAAAATTACGGCAGATGTGGACTTCAGTTGTCAGGCAGACGGTGATTTAAATATTCTGCAGGAATCGATTGTAGCATTGGCCAATGTAAGCTTGACTAATGGGGAGTTGAATCACTTGGATGCCATGAAGGAGATCACAGATTACATGCGTGATAACAGAGCAGCTAATTTCCTTTTCAAAAAACACATTAACGACATTGAACAAAGATTATTGGGCATCAAGTTTAGGACTCTCACAAATCAAATTAGCATTAAAGACAGGGTAATTACAATCCCAAAAATGGAGATAGGTTCTTCCGCAATGAATATTCATTTGTCTGGTACCCATTCGTTCGATGATGAGATTGATTATCATATAGACTTCAAGTTCAAGGACCTGAAAGCTGCTAAAGATGAAACCAATTTTGGCAACGTGATAGACGATGGCACTGGTCTTACAGTCTTCATGAGAATGTATGGAACGGTGGATGAACCCATGTTTGAGTTGGATAAGGCTTCTATGAAAGAGCAACGTCAGCAAATCATCCAGGAAGAAAAGCAACAAACCAAAGCGATTTTGCAGGAGAGTTTGGGACTTTTCAAAAAGGACACTACCTTGAAGATCAAGGAACGCAAACAGGAGGAAGTGGAATTCATATTGTATGAGGGCGAACTGGAGGAGGAAAATGAGCCCGAATTGAATCCCGTAAAAGAGAAACGCAAACGAAAGAAGAGCAATAAAAGTCGTGCTGGTAAGTTATTTGATAAGCTACTTCAGGATAAAGAGGCGGATAAAACACCTCAAATCGACATGGAAATAGAAGACGATAATTGATGAACCTTTATTCAAAAAAACAACGCTGGAAAATTGTGCTTGTCATTGTGGCAGCGATTATTGTTGGTGTGTCTTTGATGATTACAGGGAACATTGTCAACAAGATCAAAAAGGCCGAAAAGGGCAAGGTAGAGCAGTGGGCCGGTAATGTGCGGAGTAATATTCAACAGGTAAATGCCAGCGACTCACTGCTTCATCAAAATAAAACAGCCAACGAATTACTGATCCTTCAAAGTGAGCATTTAATTAAGAATGAGGTGTCTGATGTTCAGGAATGGGCTGATGCCATGCATGAATTGAGTAACGAGTACAATGATTATTCTTTCTTTATCAAGAAAATTCAAAGCAATGACAAGATTCCTCTCATCGTTATGAACCACAGAGGGGAGCCAACAGAGTGGAGAAATTTGAGCTTTGATGAGTCTGTTTTTTCACATAAGGGAGGAGAAGAAGTGCAAGACAGTTTGTTTCGGGATTCTCTAACACATCTGGCTGCTAAGTGGGGAGAGACCAGAACTCCGATTGAGTTGGATTACATTTTGAATCAAAAGTTTAAAGTGTTCTACACGAATTCAAGAATGATTGCCCAGCTCAAACAGGAAATTGAGGATTTCGAAAGGAAAAGTGAGGCGTATAAAAAAAGAAGTCTGGCTCTCCTACAAGAGTTCAATGACAGCCTTGAAAAATCCATTAAACTATTCCCAATGGTCTATGTAGATGCGGTTACAAATGAAGTCATCAGCACCAACCTGGATGAGGATATCAGAAATGATGAGGCCAAATTGAAATCTGCCATCGAAGAAATGAAATCCGAAAATGAAGCCATTCCGGTTGTCATTGCAGGGGAGACGAAAGGCTATATCTATTATCAAAATTCTGAATTAGTTAAGCAGCTGAGCTATTATCCCTACATCCAATTTGGCATCATAGGTTTGTTCCTGCTCGTGAGTTATTTTCTGTTTAGCACATTTAGAAAAGCAGAGCAAAACCAGGTTTGGGTGGGTATGGCTAAGGAAACTGCCCATCAATTGGGAACACCCATTTCATCGTTAATGGCCTGGACGGAATTACTCAAGTCTCAAGGTGTGGATGAGTCGGTTATTGTAGAAATTGATAAAGATTTGAATCGCCTGGAAACAGTGACCGATCGTTTTTCCAAAATTGGTTCGGGAGGAGAATTAAGCTCCAAATCTGTTGGACCTGTTGTAGAACGAGTCTATACCTATCTCGAGAAACGGGTCTCCAAAAAAATGACCATTACACATGATTGTGATCCCAGTTTTGTCGCAGAAATCAATGAACCTTTGTTGGAATGGGTGATAGAAAACCTCAGCAAGAACGGAATTGACGCTATGGAAGGGGAGGGCTCGTTAGACGCTAGATTGAGCGAAGAAGGAGACTGGATTCATCTAGACATTACAGATACTGGAAAAGGCATTCCAAGTGCCCAATTTAAAACCGTTTTTGAGCCAGGATTTACTACCAAACAAAGAGGGTGGGGCTTGGGCTTGTCTCTGGTAAAAAGAATTGTTGAAGAATACCATCATGGAAAAGTCTTTGTTTTAAGATCAGAATTAAACAAAGGCACTACCTTTAGAGTGAGTTTGAAGCGCTCTAAATAATGGCAGGTATTTACGTTCATATTCCTTTTTGTAAGCAGGCTTGTCACTACTGTGATTTTCACTTTTCAACGTCTAAAAACTTATATCATGACCTGCTTGAAGCACTTCTTAAAGAAATAGTGTCTCGAGCAAATGAATTGACTGAGCCGATCTCAACCATTTATTTTGGAGGTGGCACACCGAGTATTTTGGAAACTCAAGACCTTGGAAACATCATTCAGACAATCAAATCATATTATGCCTGCGAATCACATATTGAATTAACCCTGGAATGCAATCCTGATGATGTCAGTGAACAGACGCTTTCGGCGTGGAGGCACGCGGGTGTCAATAGATTGAGTTTGGGAATACAGTCCTTCGATGATGCTGTACTCTCCTGGATGAATCGTGCGCACAATGCCAATATAGGCGTTGAGGCGTTTGAGTTGGCACGTGCGGCTGGGTTCGACAATATATCGTGTGACCTGATTTATGGCATTCCGGATAAAGACCAAAGCTACTGGCAGGATCAACTCGAGCAAATGTTAGCACTCAAACCAGAACACTTATCTTGTTACTGCCTGACCATTGAGCCCAAAACGGCATTGAACCATCAGTTGAAGCAAGGTCTGTTTTCTTTGCCAGATCAGGAGCACACAGGAGATGAATTTTTAATCATGCGTGATCATCTAAAACAAGCGGGGTACGAACAATATGAAGTATCCAACTTTGCGCTTCCCGAGAAAGCTTCTCAGCACAACTCTTCCTACTGGAAAAGTCATTTGTACCTGGGGTTCGGACCATCCGCACACTCATTTAATGGCAAAACAAGACGTTGGAATGTGTCCAATAATGCGCGATATATTAAGGCAATTGTGAATGGAGACATGTATTGGGACACAGAAGACTTATCGCTCAATGAGCAATACAATGAGTATGTCATGACTGGGTTAAGAACCATTTGGGGGGTGAATACTCAAAGAATTTCAGATTTTGGTGATCGGTTTTCAGAACATTTCGAGCGGGAAATTTCAAACTACAAGAAGTATTTAGTCCAAAAAGAAGACAATGTTGTCCGTTTAAATGAGTCTGGCTTGTTGATTGCTGACAAGATTGCGTCTGATCTTTTTATCGTAGATTAGTCTTGTGAAAGTGACAGTAGAAAATCAGGGTAAATTGTACGAATGTGATATCAATCATCCACATGATTTGTCCATTCATGTAAATGCTCAAAATGGTCCGCTTGCCTGGTATGTAGATCCCATTGAAGTGTCACCAGTGCGGTCTGGAGACTATGTTGGTTCCATTAAGGAAGGTTCTCCGGTTAATTTTATGAATGTGAGTTTTAATCCGCACGGCAACTGCACTCACACAGAGAGTATGGATCACATTGCAGATAATGGCGTCTCAGTTTGTGATGTAGTGCCCAGCCGATTTTTGTTCGTCGAATTGATCACGGTAGAACCAACAATTGTTTCTGATGATAACAACTTGTCTCAAAAAGGTGATTTGGTCGTGATGCCTCAAGCCCTTAATCGTCAGTTTTCTGAAGAAACGGAAGCTCTGATTATTAGAACCTCACCAAACTCAATAGAAAAAAAGAATCTCGTGTATTCAGGGACTAATCCTTGTTATTTTCATCCTAACACCATTCAGTCTATTGTGGATTCAGGTGTGAATCATTTGTTAATTGATTTGCCTTCAGTGGATCGAGAGGATGATGGAGGGAAGGTTCTTGCCCATCACACTTTTTGGAACTATCCTGACGACCCCCAAATGCATAGAACCATTACAGAACTTATTTTCGCAGACAATGCCATTAAGGATGGTCTGTATCTGCTGAATCTTCAAGTAGCGCCTTTCAAGATGGATGCAACACCCTCCAGACCAATCATTTTTCCGCTTCATTTAGTTCAATAGTTACCGGAAGACTTCTAATTCTTATATTTCGTCATGAATAAGCGACCACCATTGACCATTTTATTGCTCTCCCATTGGAAATTCCTGGTTATCTGTGCCTTGATCAGCTTGTTAGCCGGTTTTGGAATTACAAAGGCCATCCCAAAAGAGTATCTGTCGTATGCTGAAGTTTACGCCAATGTTTCGAATTCGATTGATGATGCGGTTAATAAACCCGAATTTGGGTATGAAATTCACGCAGACAGATTGATTCAGTTATTCGAGTCCCAGGACATTAAAGATTCGGTAATTCAGCAATTCTCACTGTATAATTACTATGATCTTGATACCAGTGATCTCGATCAGAAATACAAGATATACAACAAATTAAGCGAAGATCTCACTTTCACGAGAAACCCTAAAATGGCAATTATCGTTTCTGCTCAGACCAGAGATCCTGAATTGTCGGCGGATATTGTCAATTATGTGATTGAACTTGTAGATCGTGTGCAACAACGCATTCTCAAGTTGAATACTCAAAAAGCCGTAGCATTTTATGCAAAAGAGCACGGGCATCAAAAAAATACAGTTGATTCCCTAATGAACAAGATTTACGACATTCAGGTGGATACAACTCTAGAAGATCCTTTGATCAGTTCACGAAGAATTCGATTGATGAACACCATCAAAGATCCGGAAAATCCATTGAGAAACCAACTGGAATATTTGAGTTTGATGCCCATAACGCTTGAAGACGAAAAGACCATTAATAATTATGTATTCGAGCTGGAGCAATTGAAAATAGTGAGGACCAAACTAACCAATGCGCAAAATCAACTAAAGGCACCCATGGCTTCCATAAATATCATCTCAAGAGCAAAACCCATCCATGAAAGTCAATATCCTTCAATGATTACCAATTTGTTGTTGAGCCTTAGTTTGGGTGTTATACTAGCTATTTTGATCATCATCGGAAAAGCAAAGTTTCAAGAGATCAAGCGCATACGAGATTGACTTTTCTGAGGCAAAATAGTGTAATGTTCTTAGTGTTTTCAGTATGCCTGGCGCTGGGAATGTACTTCATGTATAGTGGTGCGGAAGCCAATGTGTATCTCTATCGAAATGTTTTACTTGGAGGAATTGGTCTTCTTCTGCTTTCCAATCATTTGTCTTATGCAATCAATGGACTTATTTTTCTCGCCCCCTTGTCCATTTCAGTGGGGATGGATAGTATGGGGCTTAAAATGAGTTTCCCTGCGGAATTCCTCACCCTGGTACTCGTAATTCTGCTAGGAGCCAGATTGCTGTATTACGAGAAGTTTTCACTAAAAATCGTTAAGCATCCCTTGAGCATACTGTTGTTAGTAGACCTGGTATGGACATTGCTTACTGCCATTACCAGCGAGATCCCGGAAGTGTCTTTCAAAAGGTTTTTTCTCAAGCTGGCGTTTATCATGGTCTATTACTTTGCTACTGCACATTGGATGACAAAGAAATCGAATCGGCCATTGTTATTCATCTTGTATGGATTGGGATTGCTTTATCCGATATACCACACCTTTAATTTTCATGCTCAATACGATTTTTCTCAGCAGGTCAGTTTTGCCATATCTCAGCCGTTTTTTAGTGATCACACGATTTATGGTGCTTGTCTAGGGTTTGTCTTGCCATTTTTTGTGCTAAAAAGTGTCGACAAGAAAGCCTTTAACTGGGGCATGCTATTAATTACCTTGATTCTGTTCGCAGCGATTATATTTTCTTATTCACGCGCTAGCTGGATCGCTTGTATGTTGGCATTGTTATTTGGCTTGGCTGTGAGGTTGGGAATGAGGACAAGGCTTTTGGTGTTGATGACAGTCTTAGTATCGGGAACGTTGGTATACAATATTGATACGATCTTCTTTGAACTTAAATCAACTGAAAACATTGAAAATGACGATAATCTAGCCAACCATTTGGGGTCCGTAACGAATCTAAATACGGATGCGTCAAATTTAGAGCGTATCAATCGTTGGGCAGCAGCCTACAACATGTTTGAGGAAAGACCTTTAACCGGTTTTGGTCCGGGAACTTATCAATTTGAATATGCACCTTACCAGTCCGTAGAATATTTAACAGGAATTAGTACAAATGATGGTGATAGGGGACATGCACATTCCGAGTTTTTTGGAGCACTTTCAGAAACTGGGTTGATTGGTATGGTGATCTTTATTGTACTCGTTTTTTCAAGCTTACACTATGGCATTCAGGTAGTGAGACACGCACGTTACAAGCATGTGCTGGCATGGGGGGCTCTGCTTGGCTTGTTTACCTATTTCATTCAAGCCATGTTCAATGGGTTTCTGGACTACGAAAAGATGGCAATTCTAGTTTACGGCGCTATGGCAATTTTGTGTGTTGAAGATTTGGAGAGAAAAAAGTCGCAACTGACCGAAGAATAGGTGCTTATTTATGCTGTCTTGGTTTGTACTCTTCTTTGGCTTCCTTGAAACCTATGTAGTCGAATTCAAAATCCATCAATTTATCGACGGAAATCTCCAGGGCAGAGCAAATTCGAATGATTGTCAGTATTTGTGGATTGGATTTTCCGTTCTCAATCACACTTAAGTTAGACTTCTCCATGCCAATCTCATAAGCCAATGCAGCCTGAGTTAAGTTGCGGTCTTTACGTGCCTGCTTAATGGCATTTCCCATTTTTACTAAAAACTCCTTGTCTGACATTTGAACTCTTTGTTACAAAGTCAGAATAAAGCAAGTATTATCGGATATGTAATCGTATAACGGCTGAAACTAGGCTTAAAAAATGATCTGATATCCAATCACAGGAAGGAGTCCCATCTGATTAATCTGACGGATCGACTGGGTGTCATCAAAGTAAAATTCGTTCCACATATTGCCTCTGTTGGTCACATTTTGAATGTCGATTTTTAAAACCCTGGTACTTTTTGCTTTGTTAGTCTTGTAGCTGAAAAGGAAGTCTAATCTGAAATAATCGTTGGCGCGCTTTGCAAAGATGTTGTTTTCATCTCTGATTTCCTCACCGGCCGCTATGGACTCATCCAGTAGAATTGGTGTGATTCTTCTACCGCCTGCCCAGTTCATTCTGAAGTTAAAAGACAAGGTATTGTTCTTGCCATTTTTACCGACATAATACTCTTTTCCAATGGTAAGGTTGCAGGCGTAATTACCATTGTATCTGGTGTTTCTCTTTTTTCCATCTCCAGCCACATAAGTGGAATTAAACAATGATCCCGTGAACATGAAAAAGTAGGAATCTGAGAAGTACTTTTCTACCGTGAGTTCTACACCATAGTTTTCTCCTGTACCACCGTTAGACAAGCTGTCCGTTGTAAAGGCTGATCCAAAGTTAATGGCGGATATATAAGAGTCTGGTCTGTCAATAATGGGCACATTGCTGAGCGTTTGATAATAGGCTTCTGTTTTAATATGAAGCTTCTTGATCGTCATATCATGTCCTAACACGTAATGAATGGCTTTAGTAAAATCCAGGTTTTTATTGGCCATAACTTTGCTGCCATCAGACAAAGTTTGTTCGCCAAAATAGAGTCCCAGGTCTTCTCTTCTGGAGTGAATTCCGAATCCAGCGTTTATTGATTGCTGATCATTTAGTTGCCATTTGATGCCTGCTCTGGGTTCTACGGTTTGATATGAATTTAAGGCAAAATAAGTGCCATGGAGTCCGGCATTTAAAGCGAGTTCTGGTGTAATTCGCCACTTCCATGCAACAAAGGACTGAAGTAATTGCGTGTTGCCGTCAGACTGTAGATAGGTTTCTCTTTGCCAGATATCTTCATTCATGTTGTCAAAATGCATGTCGAAGGCCATGTGATTGGCAATCACGCCAAATTTTAGCGTGTGTCTGCTATTCAGTTTTGTCGTAAGCGTTGAAGACCCAATGATATTGGTATTGGTGAGCTGGCGGTTCCAATCATTGTAGAATACGTTGAGTGAGTCAATTTCATAGTCCACAATATCGTTAACCGTGCCAGACAAAGACACAACCGTTTTGAGCACCGATTTGTCACCCAGCATAATTCTATGAGTCATACCAGTAGTGCCCATTTTCATCGTGAAATCACTTCTATAATCAGGTTCGTCTTCTTCTATCTGGCTGATGCCTCCCAATCCGAAAATCGTGAAATTTCCGGCCTTTTTAGTTGGCAGCGAGATGTTGTAACTCAAGTCTTGAAAAACAGGCAAAGCTTCCCCTGCGACATCAATGTTCATCAAACTCAACATCTTTGTAGTGGAGTATCTGTAATTGATCAGATAAGATCCATTATAATTTTTGCTAAATGGTCCTTCTAATGAAGCATCAAGTCCTAAAACACTGGCTCCTAGCGCGTATTCCCGTTTTTCATTGTTCCCCTTTCTAAAACGAATATCAAATACCCCTGAAAGCGCATTCCCATAATCTGCCGGAAAAGCACCTGTATAAAAATCGGAATTTGCCATCACATTGCTATTGATCATAGAAATAGCACCACCAGAGGCTCCTTGGTCTGCAAAGTGGTTGGGATTGGGGATTTCTACACCTTCCAAACGCCACAGGACCCCTCTTGGAGAGTTTCCTCTTATTACAATTTCGTTGTCACCATCGTTATTGGAGGATACGCCAGCAAATGATTGCGCCATGCGCGCAGGATCGTTAAAACTACCAGCGTATCTGCTCGCTTCATCCATGGAAAAGGAACGGGCACTAACTACCGCCATGTCATTGTCTACTTCATGACCATCATTGCCCTTAATGACCATTTCGTTCATGTCTTTGGTGCTTTCCTGAAGCCACACATTCAAAACCTGCTCTTTTCCGGAACTCAATAAAATGTCGGGTAAAAATCTCGTTTCATAGCCCATCATACTCACCACCAATGTATACCTGCCAATAGGAATATTTCTAAAGGCAAAATCACCTTCTATATCTGTGGCTTGTTTGAGTGTGTCGCCTTCAGGACCAAAAGCAAATACGCGGGCACCAATGATCTCACTTTCCAATTCCTGGTCAATGACTTTTCCTCGAATGGTTTGGTTGAGGTCTTGAGAATGAGATAATAAATGGATGCCAAATAAGCCGATAAGAAGAAAAAATGCTTTCATGAATTCGTTTGTTTGATCTTATGACACCAGTTCGGAGCAAAAGTTGCAAGACAAGGTGAAATTTAATCGTCGTCTTCCTGAAAAGCACTGAGAATGAACCAAACAGCTATAGCAGGTGCACCAATCACTAGAAAGAAATTCCCACCAGGCCAATGCATGACACGAAAAAACAAACCAAGTCCAACTATGCCGAACCCCAGGTAATACAGTACCTTACTTATTCGTTCGTATTGATTTTTTGATGACTGTTTTTTGGCGGCTTTCGGGTTTTTTGGCGTGGTAGACGCATAAGGATTGTCCAGAGTCTCTTTTCGACTCAGTTTAGGTTTAAACACGTCTCGAATGTTGAATCCCATCCAATCACTCACCATTCCTAAAACAATTAAGAGAATTCCCAGCAACAACCAAAATCGACTACCAGGCCAGTGCAACAAAATTGCTATAATGCCTAATGCCGATACAGCATAACCAATATTAGTTAATCCGCTCCCAGAATTTTTTCTTCTTTCAGACAAGCCTTACAGATTGGGCATGTCTCTGGCAAATGCAGGAATACCAGTGATGTCCATACCAGTAATCAATAAGTGAATGTCGTGTGTGCCTTCGTAAGTCACAACAGATTCCAGGTTGGCCATATGTCTCATCATAGGATATTCATTTGTGATTCCCATGCCTCCATGAATTTGTCTGGCTTCTCTGGCAATTTTCAAAGCCATGTCCACATTGTTTCTTTTTGCCATTGAAATCTGCGCAGAAGTGGCTCTGCCTTCTTCTCTTAAAACGCCCAGCCTCCAGGTCAATAATTGTGCTTTCGTAATCTCGGTGATCATTTCAGCCAATTTCTTCTGGGTTAATTGAAAAGCGGCAATTGGCACATCAAACTGAATTCTTTCTTTCGAATACCTCAAAGCACTGTCGTAGCAATCCATAGCTGCTCCAATCGCTCCCCAGGCAATGCCGTATCTGGCGGAATCCAAACAGCCCAGCGGTGCGCCCAAACCAGATTTGTTTGGCAACAGATTTTCTTTAGGAACCTTCACATTTTCAAAGATCAATTCTCCTGTACAACTTGCTCTTAAAGAATGCTTACCTTTCATTTCAGGAGCGGAAAATCCTTCCATTCCTTTTTCAACCAATAAGCCCCAAATACGCCCTTCTTCATTTTTTGCCCACACAACTGCTACGTCTGCAAAAGGCGCATTGGAAATCCACATTTTGGCGCCATTCAACAGATAATGATCACCCATGTCTTTAAAGTTGGTGATCATACCTCCCGGGTTGCTGCCATAATCTGGTTCGGTTAATCCAAAACATCCAACAAATTCTCCACTAGCTAACTTTGGTAAAAACCTCATTCTTTGTTCTTCGTTTCCGTATTTCCAAATAGGATACATGACCAAAGAACTTTGAACTGAGGCAGTAGATCTCAAACCACTGTCAGATCTTTCCAATTCTTGCATCAATAGGCCGTAAGAAATCTGATCCAAACCATGTCCGCCATATTCTGTTGGGATATAGGGACCAAACGCGCCAATTTCGCCCAAACCTGGTACCAGATGTTTTGGAAATTCAGCACGCTCATAGTAATCCTCAATAATTGGAGATACATTTTGTTTCACCCAATCACGGGCAGTATCTCTAATGAGTTTATGCTCATCACTTAATAACTCATCCAACTGGTAATAATCTGGGGCAGAAAAAAGGTCTGTAGACATGATACAATGTTTAAAATTTGGTCAAATTTAGCCAATATTGTTTTACTCATCACTTTTTTTGGGAGAAGATCGCGCTCATAAATGCTACCTTTGTTTAAAAGCTAAACTTACGTGGGAGAACAAGGACAGATTGAATTTTCATTTGATTACGTGCCATTGGTGGTTTTACTGATGTCTTTAGTCATCATGGCAGTGATCAATTCCTTGTATCGTAAGAAGTTAATTTCCCAAATCGAATGTTTCATTAATCCAAGATATATGGATCAGGTAATGCGAGATGAGAGTTCCTCTTCTCAGTTACCCATGTCTCTTCTTCAGTTGAATGCCATTTTAAATTTTGGCTGTCTGTTATATCTGGCAGAGAAGCACTATGCTTTCACCGGATTAGAATCGTGGAAACTGTTTAGTTTGTGTGTTTTATCCATAGTTGGTGTGATGTTGAGCCATGTAGTGCTGTCATTTTTCACCCAATATGTCATGCGAACCGACAATGGTTTTGGATTGCACCGATATTTGGTACAAATAAACTATCAAGTCATCGGGGTGGTTTTGATACCACTGAACATTTTTGCAGCATTCAGTGCGTTCGAGAAAAATGCCTTTCTAATTGTTGGTTTACTTGTAGTATCTATAGGGCTCTTGTATAGGTATGCATTGTCCTTTTTAACAGCTTTGGCGCAAAGAATTTCTGCTGTATACATAATTTTGTATCTTTGCACCCTCGAAATTTTACCCTTGGTCGTTGTAATCGGGGTGTTGATGGGTGAAAAAGTCGAGATTAACTAAATTGTTTATCTCACCATAAACTAAGAACATTGGCGGTTAAAAGCATATTGGTTTCACAACCTAAACCAGAGTCTGAAAAGTCCCCATACTTTGCCTTGGCGGAAAAATATAAAGTTCAAATAGACTTTAGACCATTTATCCATGTTGAAGGCGTGGATGCACAGGAGTTCAGACAATCAAGAATTAAGTTAGAAGATCATTCAGCTGTTATTTTGACGAGTAGAAATGCAGCAGATCACTACTTTAGAATGGCTAAGGAATTGAGGTATACGGTTCCGGATTCGATGAAATATTTTTGTATCTCAGAGGCCGTTGCATACTACCTTCAAAAGTATGTGGTGTACAGAAAACGTAAAATTTTCTTCGGTAAGCAAAGATTTGTTGATCTGATGGATGTGATTAAAAAGAACAAAAACGAGCAATTTTTATTGCCATGTTCAGACATTCATAAGCAGTCTATGCTGGATACATTGGATGAGGCTAAAATCAATTATTCCAAAGCCATCATGTACCGTACAGTGGCAAGTGATTTGTCTGATTTGGCAGATGTCAATTATGACATGTTGGTGTTCTTTTCACCTTCGGGAATTGAATCACTGTTCAAAAATTTCCCTGATTTCAAGCAAAACAAAACAAGAATTGCTGCTTTTGGAGCCACCACAACTAAAGCAGTTGAGAAGGCAGGTTTGGAAGTGAATGTACGCGCACCCCAGCCCAAGGCACCGAGCATGACTATGGCAATAGAACAATACATTAAAACTGGAAAGTAATTCGCGGAATATAATTCATATTTCTTGACGATATTTGAACCCTGATGTTCTCCGGAATGTCAGGGTTATTTGTACTTATGCCTTGGCTGAAGCCAAATCATTATGCCGGAAGAAAAAAGTCATACCTATCAATTTCCCAAATCGGAAAGATTAACAGGAAAAATAACGATTGACCGTTTGTATAAAAATGGGGTTACGATTAAGAAATTTCCTTTAAAATTGATTTTCATTGAACTAGAGAAACCGGAGGACGTACCACTTCAATGTGTCATGAGTGTTCCCAAAAGATTATATAAGCGGGCAGTCGATAGGAACCTACTCAAGAGAAGAATGCGTGAGGCATACAGACATTTGAAAGGTGATTCAATAACAAAAATTAAGGAATTGAATCGATCATACGCCATCATGTTTGTGTATCTTGGTAAGAATATTGATGAACAATCAAGTGTACAGGCTGCAATGGACGTCTGTTTGAGAAAATTTAACGAACAATTAGATGAAAAAAATAGGGCTTAAAATTGGTGTTATCATGTTGCTAGGTGTGCTAGGTATTTCCTGGGCAGGTAGCAGAGTAACGCCTGTCATTAATCCGAACAACAGCTTGTTTGAGATGAAAAAGAACCTGGATATTTTTTATGATGTCTATGGTAAAATTGAAGGTTTGTATGTAGATGAACCTAAGCCAGGTGAATTGATGAAAACAGGGATAGACGCTATGTTAAAATCCCTTGACCCCTACACGGTCTATATTCCCGAATCCAAAATGGAGGATTTTCGATTCATGACTACCGGAGCTTACGGAGGTATAGGGGCATTGATTAGAAAACACGACGGCAAAACCATCATTGCCGAACCTTACAAGGATTTTCCAGCTGATGCCGCCGGCTTGAGGGCAGGTGATGTCATTTTGGCTATTGATGGTGAATCTATCGAAGGTAAAGACCAAAGTGCCATTTCCGAGATTTTAAAAGGTCAGCCAGAAACTCAGTTAACCATTAAAATTGAACGTCCGGGAAATTCTGATCCAATGGAAGTTGTGGTAACAAGGCAAAAAGTTCAAGTACCAGATGTACCATATTACGGAATGGTAGATGACAAAACCGGATATGTCAAATTAAACTCATTCACTGCAACCGCACATCAATCGGTACAACAAGCCTATGATGAGTTGGCAGGCAAGGGGATGGAGCAATTTGTTTTGGACCTTAGAGGAAATGGAGGAGGATTGCTCATTGAAGCGGTCAAAATCGTGAATATGTTTGTGGAGAAAGGACAGGAAGTTGTGACCATGAAAGGCCGTCTTCAAAAGAGTAACCGCAATTATGAAACAAGATCTGCTCCAACAGATTTAAACATTCCCGTAACTGTTTTGGTTGATGAAAATTCAGCCTCAGCTTCTGAGATAGTAAGTGGTGCACTTCAGGATTTGGATCGAGCCGTAGTGGTAGGAAAAAGAACTTTCGGAAAAGGCTTGGTGCAGCAAACGCACGACCTGAAGTACAACGGTAAAATCAAAATTACCATCGCCAAGTATTACACGCCAAGCGGCAGATGTATTCAAAAAATTGATTATTCTGACAAGGACAGAGGAGAAGTTCCGGATTCATTGCTCGCTGTGTTCAAAACAAAGAATGGTCGAGAAGTGAAGGATGGTCGTGGACTCGATCCGGATGTCAAAGTAGAGCCAAGAACTGTTTCAGGAATCACGGAAGCCCTGATCATCGAACAGGTGATTTTTGATTATGCCACTAAATACCGCAACGAACACGAAAGCATTGCACCAGCAGGTGAGTACAGGTTCACGGATAAAGATTTTGAGGATTTCAAGACCTTCGCGTTGTCCAGAGACTACAAGTATTCTAACAATTCTATTGAACAGCTTGAGGTACTTAAAAAAGTAGCGAAAGAAGAAAAATACCTGGATGAGATTTCTGATCAACTGGCAAGTTTGGAGAAAACGCTGAAGCCAAATAAATCTTCTGACCTTGAAAAGAACAAGGAGGAGTTGATTCAAGTGATTGAAAATGAAATTGTTTCAAGGTATTATTTTCAATCAGGTAGAATAGAAAATGCCTTAATTCACGATAATTTTCTGAAAGAGGCAATTAAAGTGCTTAATTCGCGTTCTGATTACGACAGAATTCTTGGGAATTCTTAGTTGTTGCTTATTTTAAATGAATTTCTCGCTGAAACTAAATCATAGTTTGCACTATTTTATTGGCTGCGCCATAATAGTGGTGGGACTACCTTTCTCAAATTTGTTGATGAGTATCGGAATGATTTGGTTGGCGACCAATTGGGTGTTGGAGGGAAATTTTAGAGAGAAATTAAACACTTTCGCCAACAATCGTTCGGCTGTAATTTGCACGTCACTTTTCGTTTTGCATATGGTAGGTCTGATCTACACGAGTGACTTTGCATATGCTTTCAACGACATTCGAATAAAAATTCCCTTGTTGGTGATGCCGCTCATTATGTGTACAATGCCCCCCCTTAGTAAAGAGAAGGTAAAGCAGTTGTTGTACATCTTTGTTACTGCAGTCTGTGCTTCAACCATTATTTGTTATCTGGTCTATCTTGGTGTTCTATTGCCTGGGAGGTATACCAATGATGTGAGAGAAGTGTCGATTTTTATTTCTCACATTCGTTTGGGACTCATGATCAGCTTTTCGATCATGATTTTAGTGTATTTGTTCTACAGAAATCATACTAAAATGAAGCCCATCCATGCTTTGTTTGCCTTCTGGTTCATAGGTTTTTTATACATCATTGAGTCGTTCACCGGCTTCACAACTTTGGTAATGGGCGTGTTTATATTGCTTATTGTTTATGCTTTCAGATGGAAAGAGTGGTCTATGAAATTAGTCGCTATTGTGGTAGCAGGCGCAGTGGCCATCACCACATTTTTCTTTGTAAAGAGCTTTGTAACGGATCACTACAAGCCAAGAGAAGACATCCATGCTCTGGCAACGCATTCTCCTGATGGTGAGCCCTACCATCACTCTTATTTCAATAACCAAATGGAGAATGGTTATTATGTGTACAAGCACATTGCTCCGGCAGAATTGATGCACGCATGGAATGAGAGAAGTGATGTTCATTTTAAAACCGGATTAGATGAGCGTGGTCATCCGATAAGCGGAACTTTGATTCGATATATGACCAGTAAAGGCTTGAGAAAGGACGGAAATGGCGTGTCACAATTAACAGATGAAGATATCAGGAACATTGAGTCTGGGATTGGCAATATAGATTATTTGCAAGGTGGTATAGTTAAGCGAATGAAACAATTGATGTTTGAGATTGATGTGTACCGCAATACCAATAATCCTAACGGCAATTCTGTTACACAGCGATTTGAATTTTGGAAGACCGGTTGGTATTTGGTGCAGAATAATCCCATCATTGGTGTTGGAACCGGGGATACTGAAGTGTCGTTTATGAATGCTTATGAAGAGAACAAATCAGAGTTGGATGAAGCGCACAGAAACCGTGCACACAATCAATATCTGACATTTTTCATCACTTTTGGCGTGATTGGCGGGATTTGGTTTTTAGTCACATTGTTTTATCCCATCATATCCGGGCGACATATGATTGATTTTTACTTTCTCGCGTTTGTCATCATTGCACTGTTGTCATTTATTTGGGAAGATACCCTGGAAACTCAGGCAGGAGTGACATTTTTCACCTTCTTCTTTACGTTATTTTTATTCGGTAGGAAGGAGCGGGATATTGGTCCAATGAGGTATTCTTCAGAGACTATCGATTCATAACTTCATTCTGAATGCGGATAGATTCTTTGTGAATGAGTTCCAAAACTTGCTTGACGAAATTAGGATTTAAGCCCTTGTCTTCAGCTTGTTGAATTCTGTCAGTAATAATTTGATCCCAACGTTCCAGGCTTAAAATGGTCACACCACTGTCTTTCTTGTAATTACCAATTTCTTGAGCGATCATCAGTCTCTTCTCGAATAAATCAAATAAACCATCATCCACGGCATCAATTCGATTTCGGAGTGAGTATAGTTTCTCGTAAAAATCGGGATTGTCGGTTTTGGGCGATCTGATTTTGAGATTATTGATCAGTTCAACCAAAGCGGCAGGTGTAATTTGTTGCTTTGCATCACTCAAAGCATGATCCGGATTTGGGTGCGTTTCAACCATCAAACCATTAAAGTCAAGGTCCATGGCTTTTTGAGCAACTTCCAAAAGCAAATTTCGATCTCCCGCAATATGACTGGGATCACAAATAATTGGTAAATCTGGTCTGAGCCTTTTGAATTCGATTGGAATCTCCCATTGAGGCACATTTCTATAGACATATTCTCCGTAGTAGCTAAATCCTCTGTGAATGGCAGCAATGTGTTCGACACCAGCTCCCTCAATTCGTTCAATGCTGCCCAACCATAATTGTAAATCAGGGTTAACCGGATTTTTAACCATAACCGGTAGATTCACCCCTTTCAGACTATCGGCGATCGATTGAACCGTGAAGGGATTAACAGTGGTTCTGGCTCCAATCCATAACATATCTACGCCATGTTTCAAAGCAATTTCCACATGTTCCGGGTTAGCCACCTCCGTGATAACAGGAAGTCCGTGAGTTTTTCCCGCATTTACTAACCAGGGAAGGGCTTTTTCACCCAGTCCTTCGAAACTGTTGGGTTTGGTTCTGGGTTTCCAAATACCGGCTCTAATTGCTTTAACATGCTCATTGGAACTTAACTCACCAACTACAGCGTTGATTTGCTCCTCAGATTCGGCACTACAAGGACCTGCAATGACGTAAGGCTTATGCTCTGTTGGAATCCAGCTCATCTCTGCTTACAAAGATGTGAAATAAACTGATTAAAAAAAGAAACCCTGACAATTCTGGTTGCGGCAGATTGTCAGGGTGCACCCCTTGTTGATTATGTTGCTGTTAGGTTCTCTAGAAGGGTGTTAACGCAAGTCCGACTGAGAAAGGATATACTTCTGGACCGCGATTTTTTTCAAATACTGTAGTTAAACCGTAGTTGGCAAATGCCGTAATGTTCTTATAAGTAATTCTGGCAGTGGCAGATAATTTGAAAGGATTGATGTTGTAGTGCCCTTTCGATCTGTCTTTATTTTTATTGTTATCTACCTCATACTTTAACTTCATTTTACTGCCAATTTTATAGCCACCAATCACGCCAAAAGAAATTTGAAATGCTTTGTCCGGGTCTTTGTGTGTGGTGATATCGAGTAAAAGGGGCACCTGTAAATAAGTAGCTTTTAGAAAGTTCTTATTGTAAGACACGGTGGTGTCAATTCTACCCCAAATGCTATCACTGTTGTAAGCAATGTTCACGTTTCTTTTGAATTCGTATCTATTGAACTCAAATCCGAGTCCGGTAGTAAGGCCTACATGAGGTGTGCCAAACTGGAATCGCTTTTCGGCAATGTTCAATTGAAAATGAACAGATTTACTATAATCAAGGTCCAGGTAATTGGCAGAGTTAGGCAGTGTAATTGAATTGTCTGAGGTCAATAAGCCGTTTACACCAAAGTAAAAACCACCCCATCTGGCATAGTCGTCTGGGGTGAAACAATCATCACAATCGTCTCCACCTGGATTGACATTGACGGTGACGTTGCTATCAATTTCTGATTCAATGATCATCACGGTAGTAGACCCAAGGTTGAACTTGGTGGTGTCGTCGGAAATTTGAGCAAGGGAGTAAAATCCTGATAGACTAAGAAGCGTGATTAAACCAAAAGTTTTCATAGTAATTTATTTATTGTTTATTGTATGACGGTTAAGTGATCGATTAGTTACAGTAGAAAAATTATTTTTTCTTTTTACTTCTGTAAAACCCGAATTTCCCAATAGTGAAGGCGGTTATAGAACGATCTGATTGTTGCCCTTTTTCATAGTCAACATCACTTTTTGTGAGTTTACCCAGAGTATTGAGTGCGGCATAGTTTAAATCGGTGTCGTACTCGGAGGGTGTTTCAGTCACTCTATTGGAAATCGTTTTTGCCACTGCCTCTTTGACAGACAGGGCATTATTGGGATTTGAAACTGGCGCTTCATTCATGGCTATGTTGTCGTTGTCGTCATTGAGTTCCAATTCAATTGGAGCGTTCAATACAGAATCTAAAGGAAGCAATTCCGGTTTCAAAGGCACGCCTTTAAGTTCAATTGTCGTTTCTGCGAGATCAGACCCGGAAGCCTGACTATTTTGAGGTGAGGGTTGAACAGCTCTGGGCAAAGGAGCAGGTGCGTTCTGTTTTTGCTCCATTTTTACGCCATTAATTTCGTCCTCCTTTTCATCTGGAACGATGATGACATCATTCGCAACTAAAGGATCCGGAGCTACGCTATTAGTTGAGTCTATTTGTTTATCATCTAACGCTACATCTGTTTTTCCCGGCTCAGTATCTTCCAATGGAGAAGCGGTTTGTTTAGTTCTGGCCCGATCAAACATGTCAGGTAATACCAACCAACCGATTAACAAAATGGCGGCAACGGCAACAGCTTGTCTCCACCAAATTGGAATCACACGACCTTCCGACTGTTTTAAAGAAGCCTTATTCTCAAAAATAATGTCCTGTGCAGGCAATTGAGACTTCTGGAAAGAGGTAAATATGACAAAGGCAGTCTCATTATCTTCAATTAGAGCTTCAAAGGCTGTTGTATCCTCTGCAGAGAGATCTCCTTCCAAATAAGCAATGCAGGTCGTTTCAAAATCTTGTTGACCATTGAATGCAATCAAAGGTGCTTTATCTACTGAAAGTGTGTTGTCGGCAACTAGCTTTGTGCGCAACCAACTTTCTCTTTGTGGTTTTAATTCCGGGTGAAGTTGCAGGAAGCTGTTGAGTTGTTTTAATTGCTCATCAGACAAGTTACCTTCCAATTCGTGCAATAAGAACGTATCAATGTTGCTGAGATTAATTTCAGGAAGGTCAGGTGTTTTCTTGAGTGATGCTTTATCCGGAAATGAAGTGTTGATAGGTTTCAATTTGAAACCAGACATCTCTTCCAATTCAGCTTTCAAATCCGGATTGTTGTCCAAAAACAAGTGCAAAGCCTCTAGTTGCTCAGGAGACAATTGACCATCCAAATAGTCCATGAAGAATATTTCGTAATTCTCTCTATTGATCATATCACATTCTCCATACTAACTAAATAAGCGCGTAGGGCTTTCCTGGCTCTGTAAATGTATACTTTGACTTGTGAAGGATTCAGTTTACAAATTTCCCCAATCTCATCATAGGAGTATCCTTCATAGTCTCTCAGTAAAATCACTGTTTTCTGAATTTCCGGAATTTGATTCAAGGCGGTATCCAAAACTTCAGAAATATCGGAGTAAGATTTGTCTGAAGACTCACCGGCCATGCTCAAATCACCTTCCTGTTCGTCAGAATATCTTTTTTCTTTTCTGGTATGATCGATAAAGTAGTGGTAGGCAGTCGAGAATAAGTAAGATTTGGCTTTTTCAAACATCACATCCTCTACCTTCAACCAAAGTCGTGCAAAACTCTCCTGGACCAGATCTTTTGCCAAATCCTGATTCTTAGCCAGTTTTAAGCCAAACCGATACAATTTATCGGCGTGTAGATCAACAACTTGATTGTATTCTTTTGTCGTCATGCCATCGTAAGACGAACAAGTTACATATAAGTTACAGGCAATTGAAAATTTTTACCAAATTCGATAATCCATGCTCAAATTCTGCCACCTTGTATTGGGAGATTGTTGTCCCTTGGATAGTTTAGTAACGTTCGTATAGATGTAGTCTTGAATCTCGGACAACCAAATTTCACCGTCCATATTCAAATCAGCCTTCATGCTCTTAATACCATCCAAAAGGCTGTATGTAAACAAACCGTTGTGCCATTCTTTGCTTTCTATGGCAAACTCACCACCTCCGGCACTTGAAATGACAGTTGTTCCAGTGAATTTTCTCATGTCAGCAAACATTTCTTTCATCAACTCTGAAGTGTTTTTGGAACCTGCAGTGTGTTTGCGTTGAACATTGGCTCCAGCTGTTCTAAATACTATGTCGTCTGTTGAGGCAATGACTTCTGTAGTTGTTTCTAGCTCTTCTTCCTCAACCTCACCACTGTGACAAGTGTCCATGAGCAGTATTTTTCTTATTGACGGAATTTTGTCGAGCACAGCCTCCAATTCTTGATAGGCGATTCCATGTTTTGAGGGATTATTGAAATCTATGTCGTGTGTGGCAAAATAATAGTTGAAATTTTCATCCAGAACGCCATGCCCGGCAACAAACATCAATACCACATCATCCTGATCCGCTTTTTCCAGGAATTGATGCATTCTACTCAACTGGTCTTTTTTAACCTCACCATCTAATAATTGGAGATGATTGACCTGATCGAAGGCCGAAGATTTTTTCAATAGATTATAAATATCCCGGGCATCTTTTGAAGCGTAGTTAAGGTTGAAAGAAGAATCCATGTACTCAGAAACGCCTACTGTAATGAGGTAAAGTTGAGGTAAGTCTTTATCTTCTCTTGTGATATTCATGGTTTCTAACAAGCTTTGATTGCCCTGCTTGTCTAGTGCAGATATCTGAATTTTATTTTTTCCGGGAATCAAGTGCACACTTTCTTTGAAGCGTATTTCGTCATTATTAAATGTTTTGCCATCCTGACCGTATAATGGCACATCATTCAACCAAATGTTATAGGATGAAATGCCATTGTCAGAAGCGAAATTCAAATCCAGTTCAGCCCGATCCTGAAAAACCACGTTGGAGTAGTCATTTTTATTGATGATCTGAACTTCAGGTCTTGAGGCACTCACATTTAATTCATCCCGAACACCCAATTTTTCCTTCCTTTTTTTTATGGCTTTTTGGTACATACTTACCAATTCTTCATTGTGATATGGAGAGTGACTCAATATTTTATCGGGACGGTTCAGCCAAACATCAAATTGCTCGCACGGATAGATTTTGTCGCCATATTGAAAAGCCATGTCACGGTGCGCATCCGGGTTCGACATGTAATACCCCTCCTTATGAACCACCATGGTGCCGTTATCTTTTAAGTAGTGAATATCGAATAGCTTTTCATGATCATCGGATTTGAGTTTAAAGACTTTCACGTCATACGACCAGTTCTCAGCTGCCAGTAATTTCCCGTCCAAACTAAATGAAATGAGTCGCGGATAATTGAAGTCGAATTGGAATTGGGAGCTTTTACCAGTTGAATAGTTATACAAGACCAGGGCTTTGTCGTCAAAATTAAAGTACCCCAATTGCTGGTGTCCTGGTCTGAATGCTAAAGGGTTACTGGTTTTTCCTTTTGAACCAAAGGACTTAAATAATTTCCCGGTAGCAGAATTAAGCATGTGGATTTGCCCTGTATGATTATCAAAATAGGCCAGGTATTTTCCTTCAGGATCGATCGCGATATTATCGACCGATAAAGAATCATTGGTTTCATAGTTCCAGATATTTTTACCCGCATTGTTGTAGGCACGAAATGTCCGGTTACTGAGGACTATAAAATGCCCCTTGAGCTCCAGATGTTGCATCCAACCCGGATGATCATTTAAGTCAGGAATTACGGTTTCTTTAATTGAGTAGTTGATAAGATCGAGTGTCTGGAGGTGGTCACCAATTCTGAAAAAGGCTTCCGTTCTGTCAGCATTAAAATCAGTCAACATGCGGTACCATTTGCCGTTCTTCTTCAACTGAAATAAAACCCCAATTTCTTTATCAAATCTTACTTCACCATCCTTAAAAGGAAGGCTTTCAAATCGATCTTTGTAGTAATTTAAGCCTTGAACGGACACGGGAATTTGGTATTGATTCCCATCTACCATGCTCCAGCTATAGATATTGTGCCCTTCGGCAACCAGTGAATGGTTTTTGGTGAATTCAATTCTGCTTGGGGCATCATGATTTTCATTGTACTTCAATATTTTATAAGGAATGTGTTTGCTCTTATCCTCATCATAAGACCGGAGGTCAGTGACACAGATTTTGTAGCCATGTCCGGCGCTCACAATGTACCTGCCGTTTTTGCTGTATTTTATTTTGGCAATAAATGCGTCATGAGGTGTTTTAAAAGAATTGGCCAATTGGGTTTGAGCATTCGCAATAAACAGTGCTTGCTTGTCGTCGGCATAAGCAAAGTACTTGCTATCCGGACTGAAAGCTATTTGTGAGGTATAGGTAACATTTCCCAATTTAGGATATGAAATGGTAGGTGTTTGTATGGCATTCCATGCTTCAAATGATGGGATGAGTAGTACTTCAGCACGCCCTTGAGTGGTGTGAATGGCACAGGCACTGTTAAGGTCGTCAACAACAATGGAGGTGACTGGCGCTTCTAATGTAATATCGGCACCTACTGCACCTGCTTGTGTCGCCATGATTTTGAATCTGCCGGAAATATCTGCACTCAAAATAATGTCAGAATTGGAGATGAATTCTGTGGCAGTAACTTCTTTTTCATGTTCACTGAATGTCTTGAAAAGAGTATAATCTTTTGTGTCGTAAAGTTTGATCTGCCCTTTTGAACCTCCTGCCATGATATACTTCCCTTGTTTATCGATACAGAGTGAGGTGTTTTCCATGTCCGTTTTTATGAGCTTTTCAAGCTGGTAAGTTTGTGCGTTCCATATTTTGACGCTACCGTCAATTGAAGCCGTAACGAACTTTGAACCGTCGGGAAAATATCTGATGGCCGATAATGAACGTGCATGAGCCGGTTGACTGGTTAATGCATGCCCCGACTCAATGTCCCAAATCACAAAGTTATTATCAATTGAAACGGTAGCAATCCGCTTACTATCCGGAGAAATGTCGAAATCTGCAATGAAAAAATGAAATCCCAATGGCGCCAAAATGTTTGGAGATTGAGCCAAACAGGTGCCACACATGAAAATCAACCATAAAACGAGTCTGTACATAATCCCAAAAATATATAATTCAAATCATTGCTTGTGTACGCATTTATACGTAGATTCAAAGCATAAAATGTGCCAATGAAACTCGACAAGATTGACCTGAAAATTTTGAAAATTCTTCAACAAAAAGGCAAGATTACCAATGTGCAATTGTCTAATCAGGTTGGCTTGTCTCCTGGTCCCACGCTTGAGCGCGTGAGGAAATTAGAAAGTAGCGGAATCATTAAGAATTACCATGCCAGGTTAGACCTCAATAAAATTGGATTGGGCTTCACAGCGTTGATTAATCTAAGTTTGGGTCGACAAAAGGAGAATACCATTATGAATTTTAAGAAGGCCATTTCAGAAATAGATGAAGTGGTTGAGTGTTATCAGCTAACAGGGAATTATGATTACCAATTGAAGGTGGTGGTTAAGGACATTCCCTCTTTTGAGGCTTTGATTGCGGATAAACTGAGTAAAATCGAAGAGATTGGCAGCATGCAAACAATGGTAGTACTGTCTGAGTTAAAGCAAAACTCTGTAGTGCCACTTGATTATTCATTGGATATCTACGAAATCAAATAAGATGAATATTGAAGACTACAGATCTTATTGTTTGGCAAAGCCGGGTACCTCAGAAGGCTTTCCGTTTGGTGAAAATACACTCGTATTTAAAGTGCTGGGAAAAATGTTTGCTTTAACAGATGTAGATACTTTTGCGAGTGTTAATTTGAAGTGTGAGCCTGAACGTGCCGTTGAACTGCGCGAACAATACCCTGCTGTGCGACCGGGCTATCATATGAATAAGAAACATTGGAATACGGTGGATATGGACGGTAGTTTGGATGATCAAATGATTTATGAGTTAATAGATCACTCATATGATTTGATTGTTAAATCCCTGCCAAAAAAACTACAAGCCACCCTCTCATAAAAATTGCACGACTTTTGTAAGGAGCTAACAACTAACCTAAATATATATAACCATGAAGAAGTTTTTATTGATTTTGGCTTTTGGCCTAATGAGTGTTATGACTGCAGAAAGCTATGCACAAGATACAAAAGAAGTTTACTGTGAAGTCATTGGCCGCGCTACCTGGAGTTTGAAAGGAAAGATTAAAATTGAAGTAGATTTTGGTCAGGAGAACGGTGTTTTCGAAGGATTTAACAAGGATGTACTAAAAGATCCGGCTACCGGGAAAAACAAACGGTTTAACTCTATGATTGATGCCTTGAATTTTATGGCTGCAGATGGCTGGGTATTTGTGAATGCATTCAATGTATCAAATGGAAATAGCAATGCCAGCGGAAGCGGCATGTCTAATGAGTTTCATTACATCATGAGAAAAACCATCAAGGAATAGCGAAAATTAATCGTGAAGAATTGGGGAGCTTTTTAGCTCCCTTTTTTGTTACCAATCATCCGTGGTTTGAGGTACGGTTTTTCTCATCACATCTTTGATCTCTTCCATACGTTCCTTGAAAATACGTTCTGAGTTAAGAAAAAATTCGTACTGTTTGGCAGCGCGTTTGTTTTTCTTTCCCCTATTGGCGTCATATTGCCTCTTTAGGTCGTCGGCTTTGGTGGTTAATGGTTGAGGTCTGTCCGGGGTTGGATGAGGTGTGTACTTAATATTGGTCATAATCACCCGGTATTTCCCGTCCTTAAATTCAATGATTAAGTCATAAACCATTTTAATCTTTAGCTTGTCTCCGGCTGCTACATGTTTCTTGCCAGCAAAAAAGTTGTTTTTCCCGGTTCCAACACTTTTACTGGTTTCGGAACCACTTAATTCAATGCCATCTGCTTGTGTCATGTAATGTTCGGCTCTGCTTTTAAGCTCCTCTATACTCGTTCCTGTCAATTCAACCACTTCTGAGTAAGCCACTTTGTCGTCTAGCATAGGGACATCACCAAGCTGTGCACTTCCCACCAGAGTAATTCCAATGAATAATAAACCTGTAATTAAATGTTTCATGATACGTTTTTCATTATCACCATAAATATAGTGCCAAAATAGACGAAATCTCAAATACTTAATTCTTAAGCTTATAAATGCTTGTCAAATTCATTATTTTCACATCATGAATCGCCTTTTGCTCATTATTTTCATATTGCTTCAGAGTATGGTGGTGAGTGCCTATGAGTTGACCTATGAAGATTCGCTTGAATTAAAATTGATTGAACAAGAGCACCCAAGTGCTTCACAGCATCTGTACTTGTATATTCACGACCTGCAAAATGAGAATGAAAGGCTCAAAGCCGAACTTGATGAGACCCAAATTGAACCGTCAGAGGATAATACCAATCTAATTCTAATTGTCTCGCTCCTCACACTTGCCTCTGGCGTAGGCGCTTTTTTATTCTACAAGAAACGCCAAAAAGATAAGGCAGAAATTATCAAGTTTCAAGAATTGGCGGACAGAGCGCAAGATACTCTTGAACAAAGGGAAAAATTTCTGGCATATACCAATCACGAAATCAGAACGCCATTAAATGCCGTGTCCGGAAGCGCAGAATTGTTGATGGGCACAGAGCTCTCTGAAGCTCAGGATAAATATGTTAAAACCATTAAAGCCAGTGTAGATAATGTGTTGGTTTTGGTCAATGATGTATTGGACCTGTCTAGAATTGAAAGCGGGAATTTTGAGTTTCAGCATGTCGATTTTTTATTGTCTGATGTGATCACGGGAATTGCGTATATTCTGCAGGAGAAAGTCGATAAAAAGGGCATTCAACTGTACACGGAAATAGACCCAAAGATTCCGGCAGTGATCAAAGGAGATTCACGATACCTTAATCAAATTCTGATCAATTTGTGTAACAATGCAGTGAAGTTTACTGATTTAGGAAAGGTGGTGCTGAAGGCGAAATTATTGGGGGAAGAAGGGAACGATTTGCATATTAGGTTCGACATAGAAGATACCGGAAAGGGCATAAGAAAAAGTAAGCTGTCTACCATTTTCGATCAATTTGAACAGGAAACGCGCCACACTATTAAACACAAAGGGGGTTCCGGGCTAGGACTGGCCATTACCAAACAATTGGTTGAATTGCAAGGGGGGAATATTTCTGTTGATAGTAAGTATTTGGAAGGTACTTGCTTTTCCGTGGAACTCAAATTCTCAAAAGGAACTGAGCAAAAAATCAATAAAGAAAATGTGGATGCCTCCGTATTGGATGACATGCGTTTGTTGGTGGTTGATGACAATGAACTCAATCGAGAAATTCTAAAAGACTTGCTCAATAAGCTGAATCCCAGCTCCCAAATTGATTTGGTAGAGGATGGCGAAAAAGCAATTGACAAACTGAAACAACACGATTATGACTGTGTTTTAATGGATATTCAAATGCCCGGCATGGATGGTTATGAAACTACCCAGTATATCCGTAAGAATATGAGACGCCCAATGAATGAGGTGTCTGTGATTGCCATGACGGCTTACGCGATGGATGATGTGGCGGCCAAATGTTTTGAATCAGGCATGAATGATTTTATTACAAAGCCGTTGAGTTCACAGTTTTTACTAAGAAAAATCCAGCGATTAAAGGAGAAGAAGGCCCAGAAAAAAACGACAGATCTTCATTTCGAATACATTGATTTGGGGAACTTGAAGCGATTGACACGAGGGGACACCAATAAAATGTACAAGTACATTGATTTGTTTCTTCAGAATGTGCCCAATGACATGTCTGTTTTGAAATCACACATCAGTGAAGGAGACTTGAGTTCTGCACTGCAGATTTTACATAAAATCAAGGGTAACACAGTCTATATGGGGAACACGGAGGTGGGAGATATTCATGACAGTTTGCTTGAGGACAATCATGGTTTGGATGTGGAGACGGAATTAAATCGGGCCCTTGAGATTTCTGAGAAATGTGTGAAAGAAATTCAAGAGGTCAAAAAGAATTATAAATTACTATTTTTAGGAATCAATAAATGACGGATATGAAATGTTTAGTGGTAGATGATGATGCCCTTTCGAGGGAAATTGTAGAAGACCTGGTGAAGGAAGCAGAAGGTTTTGAGCTGTCGGCTTCATGCAGCGGTGCGATGGAGGCATTTAATTACCTGAACAAAAATGAAGTGGATGTCATATTTCTGGATGTTGAAATGCCGGGAATGAGTGGTCTTGAGCTCATCAAAAATATTGATGTACTGCCCCAGGTAGTGCTTATCACATCTCACACGGAATATGCACTGGAATCTTACGAATACAATGTCACAGATTTCATCGCTAAACCCATTCAACCGGCCCGGTTCTTAAAAGCTGTTGAAAAGGTGAAGAAAATGCACGCCATGGAGGAAGCGCCAGCCACCAATACCAGCAGAACCATTTTCATCAAAACCGATTCAAGGTTAGTTCAGGTAGATACCGGACACATTTTGTTTATTGAAGCATTGGGTAATTATGTAAACCTCTATACCTCAAAAGGAAGATACACGATTTTGTCGACCATGAAGGACATAGAAAAGAAACTGGGACCGCCCGAGTTTATTCGTGTGCACAGATCATTTATTGTCCGGGTGGATAAAATTGAAGTGATTGAAGACAACTATATAGTGATCAACGAAAAACAGATCAACATTGGTAAGGTGTACAAAGAAGAGTTGGCCAAACGACTCAATCTACTTTAGCTAAACTAGAAATAAAGTCATTTGTCAAAGGATATTGTTGATTCATCAAAAGCTTTGCGACTGATTGCCCGAACCCCCGTAAATTGGTACTATTCAATGATGGGGAAACTACTTTTAATATCAACACAATGTATTCTGGTTTGCTTTGGCACGTTTGCAAACGCTTCAGCCATACCAGAAGTTCAGAAAAGCAATCTGTCTTTTTCAGCCAAAGTGGTTCTGGCCGTGATTATAGCCGTAATTGGTTTGTCAGCCCTGCGAGCTTACATCAAAAGTGACGAACAATAGAATTATTTCATCGCATTCCCTAACTTTGGGGCATGGACAAAGTCAAGGATTTTCTGTTTGCTGAAATTCTGGTGTTGGAGGAGTTTGATTTTACTCTGGCTCCGATCAACCTGATATTGATTGGTCTGTGTGTTCTTTTCTATTTTGTATCCAGAAGTCTGCTCAAGAAGTCGCTGTATAAGTTGCGCGAGAAAAGTGATAAGCTGGCACAAAAGCAGGATACCATCTACCGTCTGGGAAAGCAGCTGTTCTTTATTTTATCTATTGGACTGGGCGTAGAAAGTTTGGGAGTGAACAATGATCACATTCACTTTGGAAGTTTACTACAACTAAAACTGACTGGAGAATACAATGGATTCCAGCTGTCTGTTTACCATATTCTACTGGCGATTATTGCCTTTTTCACGACCAGGGTATTGCTCAATCTTTTTAAACTCTATCTCCACAGAACATTTGAAAAACGAGATTGGGTTGATGAAGGGAAGGAGTACACGGTTTTCCAACTGGTAAAATACGCGACTTATACAATTTTAATCATTTCTTTAGTGAGGAGCACGGGAGTCAAAATGGACCTTTTGATTGCTTCAGCAACAGCACTCTTTTTGGCAGTGGGTCTCGGACTTCAAGGTATTTTTGCGGACTACGTGTCGGGAATCATTTTACTGTTTGAAGGTACCGTGAAAGTTGGGGATGTCATCAGACTGGATAGCATCAACAGTGTAGCCAGAGTTGAGGTTATCAATATCAGAACTTCTAAAGTAAAGAGTAGAGAAGGCGAGAGCATCATCATTCCTAATTCACTCCTCACATCAGATGCTGTCGTCAATTGGACCCATCAGGATAAATTAACCAGATGTGGCATAACAGTTTCTGTTGCCTATGGCAGTGATACCAGACAAGTAGAAAGTATCTTGATTGAATCGACTAAAGTTTATAAGGACTTAAGCAAAAGAAGACCTCCGGTTGTATTTTTAAAAGATTTTGGAGACAGTGGATTGTTGTTTGAACTCCACTTCTGGGCAGAAAAATCCTTTCAGGCTGAAAAAGCCCAAAGTGACATCCGGTTTGAGATAGACGATCAGTTTAGAAAACACGGCATTGAAATTCCATTCCCACAAAGGGTAATACATAAAGTTTAATGCGCACTTAAACGCAAATCTTTGATGCCAAGTTGAAGATTCACCCGTCCGTTCCATTCATTTTTGTCAAGACTATACACCAAATCAACCTCCTGGTCGAGAAGGTTTAGTTTGTCCGCCATACCAAACGCAATACAGCGAAATTTAATATCTGGTCTGCTTGCCTGGTGCGCCGTAAATTGAAGATGAGATTCTCCAACTACTCGTGGGTAGCTTACCACCACTTGTTTAGTCAACAAAACTGGTCGCATATTTCCTGGGCCAAAAGGGGCAAATTGTTGCAAGATGCGGTAGAATTTTGGGAGGGCTTCACGGCTATTCCCCTGTATGTCTTCAAAGTCAATTTCGGCATCAATCAGAATCTCCGGAGTCAATAACTGTTCATCAATATCAGACTTTACAACTTGTTCAAATGCCTCTTTAAATCCTTCGATTTGTTCTTTGTGCATAGTAAGTCCAGCAGCATATTTGTGTCCGCCAAATTGAATAAGGTGAGCCTCACATGCTGCTAAGGCATCATATACATTAAACCCCTTAATTGAACGCACCGAACCCGCAACATGGTCGCCCGAATCAGTCAATACAACTGTTGGTCGGTAGTGCTGCTCAATAATTCTTGAAGCTACAATGCCAATCACACCTTTGTGCCAATCACCGTTGTAAACCACGTTGGAAAATCTGTCATAAGGTGCATCCTCTAGTTGCAGTAAGGCCTCCTCTGCTGTACTTTTTTCCACGTCCTTTCTGTCCGAATTATATTGGTTGATTTCTTCGGCCAGTTGTTTTACTGAGTTCTCATCTTCCTCAATCATCAACTTTACCGCAAAACTTCCAGTGAACATTCTGCCGGCCGCATTGATTCTTGGTGCTACCACAAATACCAGGTCTGAAATGGCACAATTTTTCAAACGACCTGCGGGTTCAAGAATGGCTTTAAATGCAGGTCGAGGGTTCTCTTGAATTGTTTGTAACCCCAGGGCTGCAAGGGTTCGATTTTCCCCGGTTATAGGTACAATATCGGCACCAATACTTAAAGCGACTAAATCGAGAAAAGGCGCTACAGCATCCATGTCGTAACCAGATTCAATGGCAAAGGCGTGCATCAATTTGAAGCCAACCCCGCATCCAGTCAGTTCTTTATACGGATATTCACAGTCCTGTTGTTTTGGATTTAAGATAATGGCATCAGGAAGTTGTTCTCCGGGCTGATGGTGGTCGCATACAATCACATTCACTCCTAATGAATTTGCCAGTTCAACTTGATTCACTGCTTTGATGCCGCAATCCAAACAAATCATCCATTTAAAACCCTTGTCTGCCGCATGTCTCACTCCAGCTTCAGATAAACCATAGCCTTCCTTGTACCTGTCGGGAATATAAAAGTCGAGATCGCCTGTGAATGATTTTAAGAATGAATATACCAAAGATACCGCAGAAGTCCCATCAACGTCATAGTCGCCATACACCAAAATGCCTTCATTTTTTTCTGTTGCTTGCAAAAGAACTTTGACAGCCTTCGACATGTTTTTCATTAAAAAAGGATCGTGTAAGGCTTCATGCCCGGGACGAAAGAATTTCTTAGCACTGTCAAAATCATGAATCCCCCTTTTAACCAGTAATTCAGCGATGATTGGTTCAACAGACAAATCATTTGCCAAACCGTTGATTAACATCTGATCCACTTCTGGTTTAATCGTCCACCTTTTCTCCATTCTCATCTATTTTTTCCAAAGATAGCTATGTCAAGCGTAATCTATTTGAGGCCTCTTTTTATGCAGACAGAGTATTGAGGTATGTTTTTTGATACATCTGTCCTATATTTAGAGAATGAAGTGTGTCGCAATCATAACTGGTTTGTTCTTTTGTCTGATGGCAAACGCACAGGACGAGATAACTTCTTTTTATCTGAAAGCACCAGTAGAATTGAGCAAAGGTTTTGTGGGTGAGATTCCGGACAAATTAAAAGGCACCTATACTCTGTCTACTGACAGTTCCTCCAATTTGGTTTTTGATTCTTCGGGCATATCTATTGAAAGTAAACACCTAACTGTAGTGACACTCGATCAGATACAAAAGAACAGTGCCTGGTATTTAAGCGATGGCAAAATACACGGCATTGACAAAAATGAAGCCCTTCATTACATTGAAAGAAATGATTCCTTTTTTGTGGCTTTGAACCTGGATTATAGCATTGTAGATTTGAAATCGACCACTAAAAAATTGGGCAGCAGTAAAGATCATTGGGCGGTTTTTGAAAAGTCTGATGGTTTCTGGTTGCTTACATACAGGATCATTTGGGATAAAAAAGGATTGTATTTTTCAGCCTTTGATCACGAGAAAGTGATCGATCAAATAAAATCCTGGAAGTCGGTAAACGAAACCACCATGAACGGATATAAAACGTATATTGCTGATCCCACGAATCAGGAATTACAAGATTTGCTAAAGAATGAAGCTGCTTTTATCGATAGTCGTTTTTTTATTGAGCTTAAACAATAAGCTCTCTGCCCAAAATACCGATACAATTCTGGTGGATCTTGACACACTTTCTGATGAAATGGCAAGTACTTTTGGATACCGAAATTATCGCATTCCCGGAGAAATCTACATCAGCAAATATCTTTTGAATGGTGCCCCTGGTAAAACAGTCGAAACAGATGAGTTGTACAGCATTGGTCTTTCTGAGGACGGCAAATATGCCTTTGCAATTGAACCTTACGCAGAGAATTGTGATTGCTATTTCGTTGAATTCTATATCGTTGATTTGGCAAATGACAATGAGGTGCTGTATTTCAGTCATTACGACAATGAGTCCTGGCAACGGTCCTGGGATAAAGCGTCCGGCTCCGATAAAGACAGTTTGAGAGAGGTTCATAAATGTTCTTACATGAAATGTGCCTGGTATCAGGTTTATAATGCCTTGTCGGCTGAGATGTTTAAATACGGCATTAAGCAAACCGAAGGAAGGTCTTACTACAGAGGTAATGAGCTGAGCACAGATGACCGATTCAATAGAATTTATACGGATACAACAGATGACGGTTTAACCTATACCTTACAGCTGTTTTTTGAACACGATACAGATACTCTGCAATATACCCATCCCCCTAAAGATTTGGTTGAAGGCATGAACTATCATGGATATTTATCCCACCCAGAGTTGAGTGACTGGCAGGTTTTGGTGATGAGTGAAAGACATTTGGGGTTGGATACTGCAAAAACAGAGGTTTGGCGCTACGTAATTGCAGGAGTTAAACGAAATCAGGACTTACCTTATACCAAAAACAAACTTTTGGGGCTTGAAGCACATAAAAGTTTGAATGCGAGAATAGAAAAACCTTATCGAAAAATGTCGTTGGTTGAGCAGATGTACGATCGTGTGGTGAATCTGGAGATGAGGGAATGGTTGAGAAGTTACCAAAGAAATTTAGATGTGTTTTATCACGATAAAGAGGATGGCATATTTCCATATAAAAGGAGTTATTCAGATTTTAGAGAGCAATTCAAGAAAGAGGGGGATGAGTTTTATTTGGACCGGAGTTTTCCCGGTATGAATGGGGAGTACTACGTTTTCGGATCTAAACAAGAAGATGAAAGCGTGAACGAGCTCACTCAATTGATTCATTATAATGAGGATTCTGTTCAGGTAGATGCCTGGTACGATTTTTCAGATGAGATTGAGCATGGTCATGGGGGAATCCGATTTGTTCTGGAGGAAGACAGCCTGATTTATGTGTCTGTTGGTTCAGATTTTACCAATCCGGATGTGAAGCACTATGGCCGGATTTACTGCATTGATAAAACCAGACACCAAATAAGTTGGATGTCCGATCCGCTTACTGCCAACGCTGAATCTTTTATTTTGGTAAATGATGTTCTGATCTGCGGCTATGCGGTAAGCGAGCAGGATTCAGGAAAAGACAAACTCTACATGATTAATAAATACAACGGTGAAACTGTGAAGGACATCACTTTGCCAGATAGTCCCGTTTGGATTGTCAATGACAACGATAGAGTGATTGTTAAGACACCCGTGTCAATACATGAATTCGACATTAAAAGTAGTTTTTTCGAGACGTTTTAGCGCCTGAGCCACCCGATCCTCAACCAGACTCCTCCCTTCATCTGAGTATCGGTTGCTTACTTTATATCTAATATCAACTCCCTCCCCTTCATAACGCTACTCAGAGGAGGCACAACGAAAGAGTCAGCCTCTAGATAGCTCCGTACTCGTCATAACCGGAACTCATTTCTTAACTTTGAACCATGAAATACAGACTCCTTACTCATGAAGAGAGAGAGCCACTCAGAGAAGATTTCATCAAATTCCTCGCTGTCAATGGCATTGATGCAGAGTCATGGGTGGACCTCAAAACCAACCAGCCTGATACGGCAACAGGCATTTTAGAGTCTTTTAGTGATATGATTTTTGAGACCATTCTCAGGAAACAAATGTTTGTTGAAATGTGGTCTGATAAAAGTGTTCATACGTTTCAGTTTTTGAAAGAAAAGCTTGTTTGGGTGGGCTTAGAATTTGATGAATCGATCACCCAGGAGACTTTTATCTCCATCGCTAAAAAAGGCAGAGGTAAAATCGTTCATAGCTCAAAATCCTACACTCAAAGTAGAGAAGAAGATATGTTCGCCATGCTCCAAAAAGGCGCATTGATGAGCGATGGAGAGTTGTTTAAGACGATTAGTTTGTTGATGGCCCATTAAGCGTTCGGAAATTTTAGCTTGTGTAAAGTTTTGAAAAGAAGTAGATTACGTTGCTCACTTACTCAATTGCTAACTAAATTATTGACTCATGAATATAATGAGATGCTGTTTGGTGCTTTTGATGTCAAACGTTTTTATTCTAAAAGCTCAAGATGGTCCCGGAGGTGTTGGGAATACCAGCGGAACTTCCGGTTTGGTATTGTGGTTGGATGCCAATACAATTAACTCCAGTGATGGAGCGAGTATCAGTTCCTGGACGGATAATTCCGGATTTGGAAATACTGCTTCTGCACCATCTGGAGCTGCGGAGCCAGTTTATAATACGGGCATTGTCAACGGATACCCAACACTCACGTTTGATGGAACTAATGATGAATTAAGAGCTGCTGATGCCGCATCTTTGGATTTAACAGCCTGGCACTTTTTTGGAATAAGCAGAGCAGGTGTCAATAAAAATTACAATGCACTGCTGGTTAAAGGATCAGATTCGCAGGAAAACTATGAGTTTTTGGCTTTCAGCAGCGGCCTTTGGCACATGCCTGTTTTATGGACTACTGGGGCCAGAACGTTCCCGAACACTACTACAACGCAGTATACTACCACGAATTTTGACGTTTTTGAATATAGCTACAGTTCGGCGGTTGGAAGAGATGTTTACAAGAACAATACAAATATCCAAACCGACAATGAAAGCAGAACTCCCCAAACCAATAATAACCCTCTTTATATCTGCAATGAATTAGGGACAACAGGAAGATTTGTCAATGGGGAAGTGTCGGAATTGATTTTATTCAATGCACCACTCAATACGGCTGAAGATATCATTGTAGCCAATTATTTAGCCGCTAAATACAACAGAACTTTAAGTTCCTTTGACATTTACAATGAAGATAATGCTGGAAATGGAAATTACGATCATGATGTAGCCGGCATAGGACAAGCTTCAGATGGATCTAACCACACGGATTCTCAAGGAACCGGTATTGTTAGAATTTCTAATCCCAGTGGATTGGGGAATGATGAATTTTTGCTTTGGGGACACGATAATGGTGGCCTGGGAACATTTGGGTCTACAGATTTTCCTGCGGGTGTACAAGGTAGGATGCATAGGGTTTGGAGAGTAAGTGAAGTCAATTCTTCCGGCGGTGGTGTTAATGTCGGAAATGTTGATATGCAGTGGGACTTAACCGGATTGGGACCAGTTACCGCTAGCGATCTTCGACTGTTAATTGATACCGATAATGATGGCATTTTTGCCGATGAAACACCAATTTCGGGAGCTACTGCTGTAGGAGGGAATGTTTATCAATTCACTAATGT
>JAUILH010000016.1 GCA_030433115.1 Bacteroidia bacterium
ATTCAAAAACAACATCTGAAGAGTGTAAATATGACATTGTTTTACCTGCATTTACTTTTTTACCTCAGTCTCCAGATAGTACGGATGTGGTGATCGTTCCACCACTATGCAGAGATTCGACAAATGGTCAAATTCAGATCACAGATGTTTGGGAAGGTGGTGTAAGTGATCAAAACTCTCAATACACCTATACACTTAGAGATCAGGACACCATTCAGGTATGGAATATTCCAGCGACTTCTTCCTCAGATTACCCTGTGACTTTTTCAGGATTGGCACCAGGAGACTACTTCTTGTCCATTGAAAATGTACATTTCTGCACCACCGCTGAGGTTCAATATACAGTTCCCAACCCAGCACAATTCACTAGTTCATTCTCAGGAATCATTAACAACAATTGTTTTGGAGATAATCAAGGTAGTGTTCAGCTGTCTTCTACCAATGGGACTCCACCATATGCATATACACTTTACGATTCAGGAGGATCTGTTTATGGGCTCATTAATTCAACAAATTCTTCAGTCACCATGTCTTTGTTACCCGCAGACACATACTCTGCCACAGTTGATGATGCCAATAATTGTCCTGCCATACCAGATAGCTTGTCCAACATTGTAATCACTGAACCAACTAAACTTCAAGGCTTTGTGCTTAGTATCTCTGATGTGTCTTGTTTTAATGAAAGTAATGGTGGTTTTGATCTGTTTGCTACAGGTGGAACCGGGGCACTAGAGTATAGCTCAAATGCTGGAGCGAGCTGGCAACCATCTAACAGCTTTACTGGTTTAACTGCGGGAGTCTACAACATCAGCATTCGAGATGCGAATCTTTGCCAATGGGACAGTACAGTAACAGTGATGGAACCAAGTACAGCAGTGGCAATTGACGTTGTTAGTACAAGCCATGCCGGTTGTTTTGGAGAAGCTTCTGGGGAACTTGTTTTAGATGGAATTGGAGGAAGCCCCATGACCGGAGGGAGCTACAGATTCTACTTAGATGGATTCCAAGGCGATCCTGACATGGATAAAACAGGTGTTCCATCGGTGACTTTGACCAATATCCCTGCAGGAACCTATGATGTTTATGTTGAAGACGACAGCGCTTGTACAAGTCAACAGTCTGTAACTATCAATCAACCTGCTCAACTGGATTTGACAATGCTCAACCAGATACCGCCTTCCTGCCCAGGTGCCAGTGATGGAAGTATTCAAGTTCAAGCTATTGGAGGCACTCCCCCTTATGAATTTTCAACTGATGGTGTTGTTTGGGAGACCGACTCAATATTGACATTCACGGCAACCAGTTTAGCTCAAGGGAGTCACACATTTTACATTCGAGATGCCAATTTTAGTGGAAACACGTCATATTGTTATAATATTCAGTCCTACTCACTCAACGATCCCCCCTCTTTGGCTGCGAGCATGGTTGTTACAGATGTAGACTGTTTTGGCAACTCCACTGGAAGCATAGTTTCGAATATTACCGGAGGAACAGGTTCAGTATCAAATTACACCTTCGAATGGAGAATTAACGGGCAATCTACTGTAATAGACAGCAATGAGGATTTGATATCCTATCCGGCAGGAGATTACGAACTCACTGTATTTGATGAGAATGCTTGTTCCATGACTTTCCCCTTTGAAACCATATCAGAACCAACAGAACTCATTTTTACAAGTATTTTCACAACTACAGCAACTTGTTCTGGACATAATGATGGAGATATCACGATGGCGGGATCAGGAGGTACTGGTGCTTTAGAATTTTCAATAGACGCCACTAATTTTTTCCCGACCAGTACATTTCTTTCACTGCTTCCCGGCAATTATACTTGCACCATTCAAGATGCAAACGGTTGTTTGATAGATAGTACAGTACTAGTAGACTCTGTAGTCGTAGAGCAATATTATACAATAGATTCTATAGATTGTGCCGGAGGAACAGGAACAATCACCGTAAACAGTCTTTATGGATCATTACCATACTCGTACCATTACTTTAATGGTTCGTGGAACACGCAAGGATTAAATATCATTTCAGGATTAAGCACCGGAAACTATCAATTGGTAACGGTTGACAATAACAATTGTCCATCTGATACTGCCACAGTAGTACTCACGGAGCCAAGTATATTAAGCGGAATTACAAGTCTGGATGCTCAAGACCAATGCGCTTTGAATATTGGAATGGCCTCAATTAGCTCTTCAGGTGGAACACCTCCTTACTCTGAGAATTGGTTCGATAGCAATCTTCAAACGATTAATCCCTTGTCTCTAGAAACGGGTTGGGCTTATGTTGAAGTTACTGACTCAAAAGGTTGTACCTATCTTGATTCAGTGAACGTCACTAGCTTACCAAATCCAAGTTTGGCGATTAATGTAGTGGATACCTCACATTGTTCTATGTCTGACGGCTCACTGTGGGTTGATGTAATTGCTAATGGAAATGCGCCCTATTCCTATTTGTGGGATGATGTGAGTGCTCAGACGAATGATACAGCAGTTTCTCTTACCGCCGGAACTTACTCTGTTACAGTGACCGATAATATCGGATGTGTCGTCTCCGAGAGCTACTCTTTAGTTGATGGCACCCCAGTAAGTACGTCCATGGTTCATTTTATCAATTCTACTTGTGGAAATGCAGATGGAGAACTCGGCGTATCAATTTCTGGAGGTGTTGCGCCCTATTCTGTTCAATGGAACGATCCAGGGATGCAAACCACGGATACGGCTTTTGCCATTGCTTCCGGACTCTATACAATAACCGTCACCGATGATGTAGGTTGCTCATACCCATTTGTATACAGCATGACTGACTTAAGCGCTCCTACGATTGATAGTGTTGTTCTGTATAAGTCGTATTGCAATCTTCCAACTGGTGCAGCCAAAGTCTATGCCACTGGTGGCACCCAACCATACGATTTCGAATGGCAAGACAATTTGGGCACAAACCTTGGCGTTTTGGTCGATACAATTTCCGGTTTGGCAGCAAATAATTATTTCGTTCAAGTGACAGATCAGGGAGGATGTATAGTCTCGGCGCCATTTGCAATAGAAGATGATACCTTACTAACCCCAACACTATCATTTGTCTCTCTTGATAGTTCCGCTTGTGGAAAACCAATTGGTGAAATCACAGTTCAAATGACAGGTGGTGATATGCCATATTCTTTTCTTTGGTCATCAAGCATTAATGATACCTTACCCACAGTAGACAGCCTATTTGCAGGCACATACAATGTTATAGCAGAAGACAATAAAGGCTGCCAGGAGACTATGTCGTTTAGCATTGTTGATAAGGTGACGCCTAGCTTAAACCTGGTAAATATTACACCAGCCGACTGTGGGGTTAATAATGGTGCTTCAACAGTGAGTGTTAATAATGGAAAAGCACCATATACATTTGTTTGGAACGATCCGGCACTTCAAACAACCGCCACTGCCAACTCTCTGAATGCCGGTACCTATCAAGTATACGCTATTGATGCCGATAGCTGCTATTCGGATACACTCACTATCGTGGTCAACACCAATAACCCCATCATAATCACACAAACTGATTTCGTTTCACCAAGTTGTCATGATTCTAACGATGGTGAAGTAGAAATAAGTATTTCTGGTGGTGTTAGTCCATACTTCTCTAATTGGTCGACGGGAGAAACAGATACAATGCGTGTATACAATCTTCCAGCTGGCTTGCATTACGTGATAGTGAATGATGGATTTGGATGTGAAGATTCTTTATCTTTCGTGGTAACAGCTCCTAATCAACTAATGGTCAATAATATCTTATTGACCGAACCAAGTTGTGCGGGGAATTGTGATGGACAAATTCAGATCAGTACAAGTGGAGGAAGTGCTCCAGTTAATACAAGCTGGGACAATGGAACCCCAGGCTTATTGAATACGGCACTTTGTACAGGAAATCATCAGGTGACTCTGACAGACAACAATGGCTGCACCTCTGATTCTACCCTATTTTTAGGAGAACCAGCTCCCATCACCAGTATTGGTGTACCCGATAGCAATACGATTTGTGTAGGCCAGATCTTTGAGATAGACTTATCAGCTCAATATAACAGTTCCACCTGGGGAGGAGACAATGGTTACAGCGCTACTGGGGAAATAGTTGCATTAGATCAAGCAGGGCAATATTGGGTAAATACCTTTACCAACGCGGGGTGTGAGGTCAATGACACGTTCAACATTGCAACTTCCAACGATCTTTTACAAGCTAATTTTGTAGTCCCCTCTGCCACAATTATAAGTGATACAGTTGTTGCGGTTGATGTTACCTGGCCATTACCAGAAACTAACCAATGGATATATATAGACTCTGTCACAGACATCATAGATTCCTCCATGTCAGATAGAATTGAATTCTCATTTAATCAGGTTGGCACATTTCCAATTACACTTTACACTACGCTAGCTCAATGTTCGGATAGTATTACAAAGCACATTGAAGTTTATGCTGACTCGGCACAATTTAATCAAGGGCAACGACCAGTAGACAACATTGATAAAATATTAGAAGTTCTGCTCTACCCCAACCCAAATAATGGAATATTTACAGTGACCGTTGAGCTGGATACAATAGAAACGGTTGTTCTCAGTGTTCATGACATTCTCAATGGGTCAACTTATGACACACAAACTCAATCAGGGCAGGATGATTATACGTTCAGCTTCAACTTATTAAATCTTAATCCAGGCGTATATATCGTGAGGCTTTACGCATTCGGAGAATATAGGATGTTCAAATTTATCATAACGAATTAGTGAGAAAACTCCTGATCATATTGATTCTTTTGTGTGCCCCGGTTAAAGCCTGGCTGCAAACCTATCCGGTTACATCCAACGTGATATTAATCCCTCCGTATTCATTAAGATTAAGTGATTATGCAGATCCGTCAAGTAATAATCTAATGATTAATTTGACATTGAATGATTTATCGGTTCCGGCATATGATGTCAGGATGAAGATTTATATTAAAAGTTCCTCTGTAATTATCAGCACTAAAGATAATTGGCTTCCCCCTCCCATTACTTTGCAAGGCGGATTTACGAATCAATTATCCGGAGCTGATTTAATGCAGTATTTAGATCCTGCCAATTTAGAGTTTCAGGGGATCACTCAAACTCAATTTCAGCAAACCGGACTTTTACCGGAAGGTGTTTATCAATTTAGTGTGGAAGTTTATGACTACAATGTAAATACCCTAGTGTCTAATTCGGGAAATACCGCAGCATGGCTCATACTCAACGACCCTCCATTACTCAATTTACCTCTTAATCAAGACAAACCCACCGCCACGGATCCTCAGAACTTAGTTTTTCAATGGACTCCGAGACATACTGGTTCTCCGAATTCGGCTTTCAGTACAGAGCATGAGTTCGAACTTTTTGAAATATGGCCTTCAGGGGCTGATCCCAATAATGCAGCACTGTCTTCTCCTCCAATTTACACTGCCATAACTAGTGCAAACACTCTAGTATATGGTCCTGCAGAACCCCCTTTAGTTCCTGGACGAGAATACGCCTGGCGTGTTCAAGCAAGAGATGTGCTAAACAGAGATTTATTCAAAAACAACGGCTATTCAGAGGTATTCATGTTCAAGTTTGGCGATGAGTGTATATTGCCCACCAATATTTCTGCTCAAGCCATCAATGCTGAGAGGGTTAAAATTACCTGGACACCAGAGTTTGTGCACACAGGTTTTCAGATTGACTATAGACTACAAAGTCCGGGAGCAAGTTGGGCAACCACCACCAGTCTTACAAATTATGTTAACATCAATAACTTGAGTCCCGGAGAGATCTATGAGTTTCGCGTGATGGGACAATGTGGAACGGTCTTAGGATCGGGGTCACCAATTGATACAGTAAGTACACCATCTGTCTCCCCTACTGCCTTTGCATGTCAACCATTAAATCCTAACCTTGACCTCATCAACCAAAACCTCATTCAGCAATTAAATCCGGGAGACGTCATTCATGCTGCTGACTTTGATGTTGAGATCATTTCTTCGAGCGATACAACTGGAGGCGCATTCAATGGTTTTGGTCGCATGGCCATTCCCATGCTAGACAACATCAACTTATATGCGCAGCTGGTTAATGCCAAAATAAACACCGATTTGGTTCTAATCGATGGAAAAGTAGAATTACTAGGAGTTGAAAACCCAATTCCTGAGGATATTAGAGATGATATTAATGATATGTTGGACGATATTGAGGATGGGTTGGATGATATAGGAGATCATCTTGACAATATTGATAACCTTGGTAGCTTAATTGTTGATCAATATTTGAAGAGTCCTTACATACCAGATACCCTAAAAGATAATATTCGGGATGCCCTGGACAATTTAATTGATGCCATAGAAAATGGTGATCAGGGACTTATAGACGCGGCTGTAGAGCAACTACAGGAACTAATAGACCAAGCCCAGGAAATACTGGACAATCTTGCCACTTTTCTGTCTGATTTAAAGGCCATTGTTACTCAAAGCATTAATGATATGAGAGGTGATTCTGAATATGAAAAAGACTCTCTTGAAATGTCGGCTGACTCGCTCTCCATAATTTTACAGGACTCTTTGTACAATTTTAACGAACAGGAATTGATTCAATCTACTACATATGATAATGTTAATGTGCTGCACTATCAAAACGATGATATCATATCACACGACATTGATGACCCTAATTTGCCACCACCTGTCTTGTTTATTATGGATAAGTACAAGAAAATTATGGACCTCAAAAGAAGATATAGGTTTTTGACTTTCTTAGTAGAAAATGCAGACATGTTCCTAACACCAGGTTATCTGGACAATCTTGTTGCAGAGATAAAACAGGACATAGAAACTGTAGCAGTGCACCTCATTAATATGATTGCAGAGGGAACAGACACTGAAGATGTCATCACATACGTGAAACAATATTTACTATCTAAAATAGAGGACAGTTATGTTGAATAAATATTTGAATTATATCATTCTTCTTATCCTCCTTGGTTTTGCAAATTCAACTTTCGGGATAAATGACGACATAGAAAGAAAAGCACAACTAATAGTCGAACAAATTCTAAAGAATAGGACGTCAAAGAATCAAATTCGAGTTATAGACATTAGTCAATTGAATCCTGATGACAGAGTTATTCCGAGAGGTCGACCAATTATTGACGATCATGTTTATTTGAATAATCTTGAAAATCAATTAATTCAACACAACGTTCAGAATGATGATGCAGCCATCATTTATGTTCTCCTCAACGGATATAAAATCAACGAACTGAAACCAATTTCGATCAACAGTGATTCACCAAACTCTGAACTTACCGTTGATGAAATTGATCAAACATACATTAATGAGAGAATTAAAGAAGAGGAAGAAGCATATACAGAAGAGCTATTCTCTGCGGTTCAGGCTGGTTTGGGGAACCTTGAGAGTTTTCTGGATTTTGATGACCCTGCTCTTGATGAAGCTCGCAGATTGTGCATTATTAACATTAAGGCTTACTATAGCTTGGTTAAAGCAGAAAATGGAGGTCAATACCAAGTCGGGGAACAATATGTTAAGTCCGTGGCATTTGGAGACTATTTCAATCCACAAATAAAAACGTTTAAAGATAAAATCATTGAGGCAGGAGCCGCTGCAAATTTTCATATTCCAGGGCAAGCGGATAATAAAAAAATAGCACTTAATAAATACGTGGAAGCTGCTAAGCAACTGCGGGGTAATGATTTTGTTGAAGGGATATGGCAGGATACCGAGCAAGATAGACTAGATGAAAATAAGTGGAATCAGGAAGTCTCAGAATTGGCTTTGGCCATTAATGATTTATACAGTGGTGCCCATGCTGGGCATTATTGGAGTGACATTGATGGTATTACATCATTTTATTCACACCCCGAAATCTATGACTGGGCGTGGGCAAACAATGGAGTAAAGCTTAAAACATGGCTATTCGATCGACTCAGTAAACTCAAGACTGCTTCAGACGTTCGTATCATAACAGTGCATAAAGAACTGCCTTTTTATGTACCAAGTTCCCTGAATGTACAAAACAATCTTAGCACATTGATTACTGAGGCTATTGAGGCTTCATTAGCAGAATTAAATGACAACCTTATAATATTATTCAATTTCAGAGTAGTTACACCAAACAATCCATCTTTAACTATTGCGTATACCTATGTATCGTCAGGACCTCAAGTCCATCCTTATAAAGACCTTATAAAAGGTGTAAAATACGATAATGAGTTAAGCGGACTTTACGACATTTTCATCGCTCTACCAAAATATTACAGAGAATTTAGATTCCTCATTAGACCTGACGGTCAAATCCTGGAATCCGTAATCGAAAACAAAGCTTATCCTGGTGAAGAACTTTTTAAAACGTGCAAGCTCTATGTTCATAAAGAGATACCACATAATGAAGGTTGGGGTGGTATGAATTGTATTGAATTTGCGTGTGAAGAATTAAGCAGACCCGATAATACAATTATTGCTCCGAAACATTGGGACCAAATGTATGAAAGACATCCTTTACAGGCAACGATTATGCAAATGCAAAGGGAGGGTATGTACAATACAACTGATTTACCTGATGGCGTCATTGACCAGACCTGTAGTTATCTTAAAGGGAAATTTGAGGAGTGTTTATACAGAGCCTCAAATAACGAAAATTCCGAGTACGCGATTTTTGAACCAGAGCAGGTTAAACATGAAAAAATCCTCCTTTTAGGGGATGCCAGGTTTTATGTAAAATACACCTTAAATAAATACCTCCGGAACTTCTATAATTACCACAAATTGAATAAATGGCACGAATCCATAGACCCTACTTCTCCTGCGGTAGGAATGTTGGTAGTGCAAAATATCCCACAAGAAATAAAGGACCTGGACCTTCTTATTCTTGATGGTATTTCATTGTTAGCATCAGCAGTTGAAGCAGATTTCTTCGTCGAATTTATTGCCATGTCATGGAGCGCTGCTACCGGACGCTATGAACAATCAGCAGAATATGCCATGTGGATGGCGATACCTGGGGGAACTATCTTGTTATCCAAAATGTTTATAAGAGGTTATAAGCACGGGGTTAAGTTTGTCAGAAAATTTAAATATGGGGGAACTGTGCCTTCATCTGTATGGGATAAGACAGAAATTGCTTTGAAATCAGATTTAGACGCATTTTTTTCAAGTAAAAACCTACTCAATCAAGGAAAAGTATATAACAAAAATGTTTCATCTGGTTTAAACGGTGCTCAAGAAATAGCAGAGTACAATTCAACGCTTGGTTCTTTGACCATAAAAGAAGAAAAATTCATTACCAACACTGATCTAATTGATAAAAACGTTCCGGAAATCACAATTCACAAAAGTGATAATTTGCCAATTGTTATTTCCAAACTAGATGGCGCAGCAGAGGTAATGAAGATTGCTGTAGGTCTGGTAAAAAAGACAGATGGGACATGGGGACTAGTTAGAAAGTCCGAATTTGCCGGAACTTATTTGGGAGAGAAAGTAGAAGTCTTAAAATCGATTCTTACAGGAAGCAAAATTAATTACAGTCACTTATCAGACCAAACTCTAAAAACACTAGGCGACCTTCATTATTCAGATAATATTTTTGGTTCTCAAAATACTTCTAAAATTAGTCAAATATCTAGAGAGGCTAAAATTGGAAATCAAACCGTTACTAAGCAAGAAGCTTTTCTCCACGACCTAGCCAATAACAGCTCGTTTAGAAGTAAAATGTTGGATAATGGTGGGCAGATTAAACCAACTGAATTAGATGCATGGACCGCAGTAGCATTTTATAGTGAAACCCACAGAGTTAACATAAATCTTATAGATGATCTTGTCAGTGTGCTAGATAAACCTGGAGACTTAGTGACAAAATCCAAGCTTCAAAACGTACTTTTTCACGCATATACCATTGGTCCAAAGGTTTCTGTGGATATACTAGAAATTGGAGATGCTCTGAAGAAATTAAGTGCCATGCATGATGCACAAATTCCAGGTGCCAAATCTGTAATCTCTTCTTTGTGTCATCCAAAAAAGTCATTTTCACAAGGTGCATTTGGGCAAATTCGATTCGCTAAATCAAAAAATTGGCAGGGTATCTCGGCCTTTGAAAGCTCAGTGGACATATCCGGCACAACCAGGCGATATGATGTTATTTGGCAAGGGAAACAAATTGAGCTTAAAAACTATAGTGTTAAGGTAGATGAGGTAAGTTTTACAAATCAAATCTCTAGAGATTCTAAAGAAATAAATTTAGATATTGATATACCTAATGACATTGGAAATAAACGTTGGTATTTTTTAAATAATGATTTATATCCTAATGGGGATATTGACTTTCGGGCAAGTTTGCAAAATGCTTTTACTGGCAATGGAAAATACGCGGGTAAAGTTGATATTGATAAAATAGAAGATGCAGGTTTTGATGATCTTGAAGATTTTCTTAACTCAAATTTTTTCAACTTAATAGATTGAGCAAATGAAACTAATAAGTACACATGATAAGTTTGATAGCTACTACGGTCCCTTCATATCGTTGAGAAATGATATTCTTTGCAAGGTTAAGTCGGGTCAGTCAACTAAATTAGTATCTCTTATAAATGAAAATATCGTCTATGATCAAGATAATTTTCATGGGTTGATTTCCAATACTAATGGCAATGATGCTTTGGTTCTATTAAGAAACAGAAAAATTGCTGATATCGAAACGTTACATTTTCTTGAATCTGAACAAAAAATTGCGCCATCGGCAAAAATATGTGGAAATGAAGTTTACTCTTCAATAAAACAAGATGGAAAAAAAAGTGTGTTCTCTATGAACCGTAGTACAGGCAAAATCAATTGGATTGAGCCTATAGAAGAATCTAAGGCGATCGGATTTGTCACAGATGATAATAATTTGTACGCATCTAACATGAAGGCTAGTGTACTCTGTCTTGATAAAAAAACCGGAAAGCACAAATGGACCTTTAATGGTGATTCTAAATATAAAATTTCTCCTCCACTTGAAGCTGATGCTGAATTGCATCCTCATGATAAAATTATCGTCACTGATTGTTGTTTGATTGTATATTATAAAAATTCACACATAGTCGCAATTGATAAACATTCAGGTCAATTGAAATGGGAAATAGATATGTTTCTACAAGATATTTCCGTACTCGAAATTGTGAATGATGAACTTATCGCTTTTGGAGTAAAATCTTCCATTTTTCAAGTTGAAGGAATGGCTCTGTTAAGACCTCAGGACAAAGAAGTGTTCATATATAAAATAAACCTTGAAACAGGGGCATTGAAAAGCACAACTTTAGTTAATGATGATGCCATAATGGCTAGAGTAATTAATGATCATGAGTTTTTTGAGAAAGGTGGAATAATAGATTCCAGGATGATCATTGGCTGTAGTAGATCAAATGCAGTTTTTGAGATTGATTTGTCGTCTGCAAAAGTATTAGATTCTTATGAACATGAAGTGAATCTAAACGGTATGATGGGAATTTTTCAGAATAAAATAATTGTGAGAGACATCAATATGAATTTGTTAATTCTGGAACGTGAGAACGCTTAAAAAATGTGTCATAGCAATAGGCTGTTTGTGGCTTTTTAGCTATAGGACTTCTGCCCAAACCATCTCCCTCGATCAGTTCGATAAAGAAAACAAATTCAAAGCAAGTGGAGGCGTCAACACCAGCCACATTTATTACAATAGCTTTGGAAGTGATAATAGAAGAAATCCGTATACCTACTTCCTTAATGGAAATTTTAATATGCGTGTGTTTGGTTTCGATCTTCCTTTTTCATTCAGTTACTCTAATCAGCAAGTATCCTACAGACAACCATTTAACAGACTTAAAATTTTGCCTAAATACAAATGGATACGTTTACATCTCGGAAATTCAAGCATGAATTGGTCTCCCCTCACCTTAAGTGGACACATGTTCAATGGATATGGTGTTGAACTGACCCCTAAAAAGTTTCATCTAAGTGCCATGTACGGGACCATGCTTCAGGCAGTGGAAATCGACACATTAAATCCTAACAATACGCCCTCATACAAGCGCACAGGCTATGGGGTTAAATTTGGCACATCTTCCGAAAAAGGCAATAAGATTGAGTTCATCATGTTCCGTGCAAAAGATGATACCATGAGCATCAAAAAGGTGGAGAACTATGACCTGGATGCCCTTGAAAATGTTGTATTGAGTCTGAATACCTCCGCTAAGATCAAAGAAAAAATTGTACTGAATCTTGAGTTGGCGACCAGCGCAATTACACACGACCTAGAAATTCCCGAAAGTATAACTGGCGACAACAAGTTCAGAGCCATAGGATACAAATACACCAATGCGACCTCATTCTATAATGCTGTTAAGGGAGACGCCACCTACAAACACGACAAGTTTAATTTGGGCATTGGCTACGAAAGAATTGCACCTGAATACAGAACTCTTGGCGCTTACTTTTTCAATAACAATTTAGAGAATATTACCCTAAATGGCGGGACAACTTTGTTTAAAAAGAAGGTCAGTGTAAATGGAAACGTAGGACTTCAAAGAGACAATTTAAATGACGCAGAACTCAGTTCTATGCTACGAGTCGTTGGGTCGTTGAATGCAGCATGGGCAATCTCCCCCACCCTTAACTTAGGAGCATCATACAGCAATTTCTATACGTTTACAAGAATACAACCAGACATTGACGAGTTAAATCAATTCCTTCCCGGACAAACTTTCTCTGAACAAGATTACACGCAATTGTCTCAAAATGCCAACACCAATTTAGCCTGGACCATTAGCAACACAGATAAAAAGCGAGAAAACCTTAATGTAAACTTGGCCTATCAGGTAGCCAGTAATCAGCAACAAGGGCAAACTCAAAATGCTGGAAGTGTGTTTTACAATCTCAACACCTCATATACACGTTCTTTTGTGCCACTTGGACTAGGTTTAACGGCAAGTTTAAACGGTAATCATAATGACGCCGGTGTTGCAAAAACTACAACCATAAGTCCTACAATTGGGTTAACCAAAGCATTATTTAAAAAGAAATTAAATACGCAATTTGGCATTACCTACAATCAGGCGATTAATAATGGAGCTTCAGTGAAATCTGTATTTAACACCAGGTTGTCTTTACGCTATATCCTCAAAGAAAAACACAATTTCAGCTTGAATACCATATTCCTAAATTCCAGCAACCTGAATGCCCCAACATTTAATGAATTGACCTCTACATTTACCTACGGCTATTCTTTTTAAGACTTATCGGTTTTATCCGCCTCTATCTTCTCCCGATACAAGAACTTCTTCTGAGCACTTTCAAAAGGACGGTAGATATAATAAATAGCCCCATCTCTTATCTGAATGTTCTCAGTGTACTTATGGTACAATTTGTGCGCATTGCCCAATTCTCCGGTTTCCAAATTAATCTCGGCAAGAATCTGATAGCCACCACTGCTCAAAACGGTGTACACCTGATCTCCGGTTTGATCTTTCAAGACCTGCTTTTCCCAGCTTTGTCTTCCCTTCAAATGATGATAGTAGATTTGAGTAGAGTCAATCAACTCATCTTCTTCATCATAAATTTTAATGTAGTCCGAATAATGATCGAAAACAACCAACTCCCCTCCTACCACAAACATAGGTGCATAAAGAGCTTTATAGTATATGTTATTGGTAAAATACTTTAAACCGATCCAAATTTCCTTATCAACACCCGTTTCCTGCTCCTTTTTCATCGCCCATACTTTCTCAGCTCCACTCACATATTTGTACTCCGCTAAATACAATTCCATGATGAGTTTGTCTTCAACTTGTGCCAATTGGGTGTGAGATGAATCTACAGGATCGAACACGTAATACTCAAAAGCAGGATAATCAGGGTTATAATTCGTGTAATACACCTTAGAATTCAGTGTATCAATAATCGGCATGGTATATCTGTAAAAACGGTCTTCGTCCATCTCCTCTAACCTCAATTTATTGCCAAAAATTTTCACCGCATACATGCCCTCTTCACACATCACATAAATCTTTCCGGCAAAATCTTTATATAATTCTTTGGCTCGTTTCGGAATCTCATATTCACTAAGAATGGTTTGCTTCTTATCTACCAACATGATCTTGCTTCCTTTCCTCAGCCTTTGATCGTAGGCCAGCATGATGTACCTGTTCTCATAAAACTCATAGTCAGAAATGCTATGCTGTTCACTTCCGTATATGGTATCCGGGACCGGACTGGTAATCTCCATTGGTCCAAGTGTCTTTATTTCCAGAATCAGGTTGAAGTAAACCGTATCCTTAACAGCCTTTCTCATTCGTCTTTTATTGATGATAATGGCTTTGGGAAGGAAACCTATGTGTTCAAACTCCAAATAATCTTCACCCTTGTATGTATATTCAAACTGAAACTCTCCGTCTTCATCTGTGGTAGCCAGCCTTTCTCCGTTTGATCTTAACTTAACATCAACTCGCTTTACAGGTTCTCTATCTATTTCATCTAAAACAATTCCCTTGAAAATGACCGTTTGAGCTGAGGCACTCAACACACAAAAACACGCTATCAGTAAAAAAAATCTCATCTATAATAGGGATGCAAGTCTTCAGTAAATTTCACAAACTACCGCCGTCCACCTTGTCTCAAATACGCTGAAAAGCCGAATCCTATTGAAAAATTCTGCATGGTTCCAACATAGTCAGACTCGGCAAATCCGGGGAAATTATCCATACATAAATTTGCCGGACTGTAGTTCAATCCACTAATGCCATAAGCCAAAATCAAGCCAATCGTGAAATTCTCTTGTGCTTCCATGTACAGACCAAATTCCGGTTGAATAAAATAAGACTCGCCTAAAGAAACTTCTCCCGTTGCCGTGCAATAATTACTGGAGAACTGATACCAGGAATACCCAGCTTTTACGGCATACTCAAGTCGGAATTTATCGTTAAAAACCTGCTCATAAAACAACTTACCGAAAGGAGACCAACGCAACATTTTTCCTCCAATTTGGTTGTTATTAATGTTGATTGACAACTCATTGACCTGAGTGTAGAGCAAGTTGAGACCAGTTCCCAATCCTATTCCTTTAAAAATGGGATATTGGTAGTTGAAACTGGCATCCACAATACCATCCATGGTTGCGCGCATGGCTGTATTGCCAGTTGGACTTGGCAATTTAAAATCTCCACGAATGCTGTGTCTGAGGTTTTGTGCTTCTCCGAGTTGAGAAAATCCACACAAGGCTATGATCCACAACAAACGTTTCATGCATTATAAACTATCAGTTTTTTGGCATTATTATAATTGTGCGTGCGCAACTCGTAAAAATAAGTGCCGTTAGACAATTCTGTCGTATTGAAATCTACTGGATAATTGCCAGCAGCCAGCTTGTCATCAATAATGGTTTTAAGGGGTTCACCATTGAGATCAGTAATATTCAACTTAACGTGACCTTCTTCCGGTAATTCAAAAAACAATTTAATTGTTCCGGATGCCGTATCCGCTTCATAAGACCTGAGTTCAGCATATTTGACCGGTTCCACATCTAATTTATTCCTACCAAAATATGCCATTAGGAAACGATAGCCCATATACAAAGCAATTACGCCTCCTACAAGTGCCACTACTCCAACATAGCCATCATATTTAACCTGTCCGGTTTGAAACAAGGCATAAACCGCCACAGTAAGCAATACTGCCGCAATGATGATTTTCAGATTATTATTCAGTTTCAAGCGATTAATTCTTGATTAATATGATTTTTCACCCTTTGAAATTCGTACCATAAACCTGGGAATTTCTTTTCAAATTTACCGAGATTTTTCTTTTCGTCGGCTTTTAAATCATCAAGTTGTTGAAGTTCCCGAATTATTTCCATGATATCGGCGACATTCTTGTAGGGTACTTCCAAATGTTTTTGCTCAATTTCCTTGAGTTTAAGATAGATGTACTGCTCATACTGAAGTGCCAAAAAATCATACTCAATTAGTAAATGTTTTAGTTGATGAGGTGTTTCTGCCTGATGGATTCTCAATTTCACTGTAGATTGAGCCTGAAGAATCTCTGAAATAGTTTTGTTCTCTAATTTATCTGCTACCACACTATTTTCAGAAGTAACTAATGTTGGAAACAGAAGCGCTTGAATCTCCTGAATTTGCTGAATTTTCTTAAGTTTCAGGCGGATCAATTTAGAAGCGAAAGGCATTCGCAGGAGCTCCTGTTTAAACTGAAAAAAATGCATCTCCCATGCTTCTTCCAAATCTTCATACAAATCGCTTTTGATTAATTGTAAGGCCAGCTCCTTAGTCATTCTTCAAAGCTAAATATTCTTTGTAACGCACCTGAAAGAAGGTAATGAGTTCATATTCTGACGCTTTTCTTAAAAACTCATCGCTCACATTACAAAAGATGATGAACCGGTCGAATTCGTCTGGTGACAAATTGATGACGTCTTGATCTACATAAAGCTTAAACAACTCCTTGAGCAAATCTTCCTTATGATCCTGATGCTCCCATTCAGCGACCTGAGCTTTGCTTTTAGCCAGTTTACTGAATTTCTCGTAGATGGCGGTAATTGGACTAGACACCGCATCAATACCCGTTGGTCGGGCAGGCAATTCTAAACGCAATTCTTCCAAATCCTTGTGAACTTCAGACAATTTCCTTTTGGGCATTATAATGGCAGCTGCCAACTCCCTGTTCAGCTTGGAAATTTTAACATCAAGGTTGAATTTGGTTCCGCTCGAATCTTTGAAACAAAACTTCTTCAAGTGATAGCCCATAGCTGAGATGAGCAAAGTATCTTGTTTCTTTATCCAAATCTTGAAAGTACCATCGGGATTTAAAAAACGTCCTCCCACTCCCTTTTGGATAATCAATGCATTGGGCACATTGGCACCCGTCTTTAAATCCTTAACCTTTCCTGAAATCAGAATATTGGGATTGACTTTCTTAGTAGAATCGGTATCATGCGCCTTTCCGAGAAAGCACATCAACAACCATATGACTAGCAAATAAAGCTTCAAGACAATTCAAATTTAAGTAATAACGTTGATTGCAACGAATTATTAAGCTTAAAGCTTGTTAAATCAAGAATGGTGCCAGCGATGAACTAGGTGTTTTCTTTAGATGCCTGATCTAATTCCTTCTGAGTTTCTGCGTATTCTTTCAACTGAACCACCTCTCTGGTCAAATCTTTAATGGTTCTGTTTTTGTCGCGAACAGACAACATCCAATACACACCAACAATGGATGCACCAAGCGCTGCAAAACCAAGAATGAGCACAATCAAAGGCACTTGCATATCTGTAAAAACCAAGTGAAAAGTCACATCCTGGTTATTTTGAACCATGAAAACAATCAATAAAATGATGAGTAGACCAACAATGATCTCTTTTCGATATTTATTGGCTTTGGATAAAAAACTTTCTTCTGACATGCGTTTATTTTTTTTAAATGTATGAATTATGGATTCAATCTCCTTTTTATCCACGATAAATTTTCATGAGTATAGGCCAATCTGTCATGCAACCTGCTGGGATGTCCTAACCAGAATTCGTAGTAAGATGGTTTAAACCGATAACCTCCCCAATGATTTGGTCTGGGCACATTCTGTCCTTCAAAACGGACTTCCAATTCTTTGATTCTTGCCTCCAACTGGTCTCTGGACTCCAAAACTTTGCTTTGCTCAGAAGCCCAGGCACCTATTTGACTCCCTCTAGGTCTTGAAGCGAAATAAGCATCCGACAGCGTGTCATCCAAACGCTCTACAACACCCTCTAATCTAATCTGCCTACTCAATTCCGGCCAAAAAAATGTCATACACGCTTGAGGGTTCTTGAGAACTTGCTGTCCTTTATCAGAACCATAATTGGTATAAAACACCAAATCCTGATCCATCAAATCCCTCACGTAAAGTATTCTTGCATGTGGCTTGCCATCTTCATCCACAGTGGCTAAGTTGAAAGCATATGGTTCGTTCACTTCTTTTTGAATGGCTACTTCTAACCAGGATTCGAACAAATGAAACGGATGCTCAGGGCATTTCTCCAAATCCAAAAAACCGTCATTATAAAAGTCATGACGATTTGAATTGATATAATCTCTTGTTGTGCTCAAAAAATATCGTGTTTTTAAAGTTCTAAAGATATTGTTTTTGTAGTTTAGAAGCACATGAAATATTCAATAGATTTAAGTTATCAAACTCCTCAGGAATGGGCTACTCAGGTTGTCGCTAATTTTGATGATTTCCTGAGAGATCATGCAGATTGTGAAAGAAAAGCGTCTGCTATGGCCATGAGTTTTATTGCCAAATGTCCTGATAAAACAGAAATCATCCCTGAATTGATTGAAACCGCCATTGAGGAATTGGAACATTTTCAACAGGTCTATGAATTGATGCAGGAAAGAGGTGTGCAACTAAAAGCAGACATGCCTCAAGACACCTATATGCGTGATTTAATAGCACTTTGCAGATCTGGAAGAGACGACAGGCTCATGGACAGAATGTTGCTGGCATCTATTGTTGAATGCAGAGGTGCGGAACGTTTTAAACTAGTGGCAGACGCATTGGAAGATCCTGAATTGAGTCGGTTTTACAAAACTCTTTGGACCTCAGAAGCCAAACATGGCAATATCTTTGTGAAAATGGCACTTAATTACTGGCCGGAGGATGAAGTGTACAAAAGATTACATGAATTAACCGAACAAGAAGGCGAAATTTGTTCTAAATTAGAATGGCGACCCGCATTGCATTGATATGGACATCAAATTTGAAAATAATCTTGAACCGGAAAAAGGTAAATTGCTTGTGTCAGAGCCTTTTTTGGATGACGAGTACTTCAAGCGCTCTGTTGTCTTGCTTTGCGAACACAACATTGAAGGGAGTTTCGGATTTGTATTAAACAATTACATTGATGCCAAAATCAGTGAGCTTGTTCCTGATTTTCCTGAAGTTGATTCCAGAGTGAGTATTGGCGGACCAGTGAGTACCAGCAACGTCTATTACATACACAATATTGGCCCTTCCGTTGAAGGCAGCGTGGAAGTGTTTGATGGCATATATATGGGTGGCGATTTTGACGCCATTAAGTCTCAAATTAATCTTGGGATTGCCAAACCGGAAAACGTTCGTTTTTTCATTGGATATAGCGGTTGGTCAGCCAATCAGTTGAATGATGAATTGAAGGAACATGCCTGGATCGTGAGCAAAACTTCTGGTAAAGAAATCATGAACACAAGTATTGATGGTTTATGGAAAAAAACCATGGAAAGACAGGGTAAAAAGTATAAGATGATTTCAGACTTCCCTACGAACTTCCGCTTGAACTAATTGATTAACTCTCTGTTGAGTAAATCCACTAACTTGACAGACGTATTGTTGAAATAGCGTTTGTTTTTGTAGCTACTCACCCATCGGATTCCGGAAATAGAATTGGTGAAAAACAACTCATCAGCTGCCAACAAACTTGATGGCGCTATATTGCTCTCATAAACCCGGATAGAATGTTTAATTGCCAAATTGATGATTTGCATACGCATGGTGCCACCAACACAACCGGAGTCCAAACCAGGAGTATACAAAACACCATTGCTCACAATAAATAGATTAGAGCTTGTGCCTTCTATGATCTCAAATTTATTGTTTTGGAGAATGACATCATCAAATCCATTTTCCTCAGCATATAAAGCGGCCATGATGTACAGAAGTGCGTTGGAATTTTTGTATTTTGATAAACTTGAAATGGGCTTTCTGTTTTCGGGATATAAATCAACCGATAAACCGTTTTGATTGAGCACGAATAAGTTGTCGTCATAAGCGTCTGCCTCAATTGTAAAGCATGCACCATTTGCTTGTGGTCTGTAAAAACCGCCATTCTCCCTGGAAACTGTTAGTCTCACACGACCGCCTTTTTCAATGCCATTTTTTTCAATCAGTTCTTCGATTCTTTGATTGAAAAATGAAAATGAAAAATCTACTGGTTTTTCAATCTTCAGTTCTTTGAGCCCGCTGAAAAGTCTGTCCAAATGCGCCTGCAAACCAACAATCTTTCCGTTCACCACACGGATAGACTCAAACAAGCCATCACCGTAGCGATACGCACGGTTGTCTATATTGAGGTTGTGCCCCTCTTTAGGAAGTATTATTCCACTATTGTTGATGTACTGATCAGCCAAAATCAAAGCATTTGCTCCACAATATCCAATAAATTCTGGTTAGAATCAATTTTTATGGACATCAATCCAGCTTTTTCTCCGGCAATAATGTCTCTTTCGCTGTCTCCAATCAAGTAGGACTTACTCGAATCAATGTTAAACCGTGCCAATCCTTTTTCCATCATAATTGAATCTGGTTTGCGGTCTAAACTGGCAGAAAAATCCGAATGATGCGGACTGTAGTAGTATTCTGAAATATCAATACCCTCGGCCTTCAAGCGAGCACACATCTTGTCTAAAATATCTTCTGCTATTTCTTCAGTATATAGCCCTTTTTCCACACCTCCTTGATTCGTCACTACAATCAACAAGTAACCATCAGATTGTAGTTTCCTGAGGGCTTCAAAACATCCCGGATTAAACTCAAATGCCTCCCAGGACTTGATATAATCACCAATTTCCTTGTTTATGACGCCATCTCGATCTAAAAAAACCGCTTTATTCATCAAAACTTGTTTTGAATTTGAGTGATGAAATTCTCTGCAATGTGATAATCCAATGCAATTGTGTAGATAATTCCGAATAAAGCACCATAAAAATGAGCGTCATGCGCAATTCTACCTCCCCCCCTCTTATCCATATAGTATTCATAAGCCAGGTAAGCAATTCCCAATACAAATGCAGGAATATCAACACCAGGTAAAAAGATGAAGTTTAAAGTATTTGTGGGAACCATCATGATGTACGAAAACAGGACGGCTGACACCGCTCCGGACGCTCCAAGTGACCAATATAAGTCGTTATCGGAATGTTTGTTAATCGAGGGTAATGTGGCGAAAAACACACCTCCTACATATAGGATGATGAAAAAGTACCAACCCTTGTCACCAAAATAATTTCCATACATATCCTCAAGTCCGGTATACCCTGGTGCCTGAGTATATGCAAAGACATACAAAACATACATATTGAAGAACAAATGCATAAAATCTGCATGTACCAATGCATGTGTGACCACACGATACCACTCCTTATGCTGCACAGCTCTATATGGACTGAACATCATTCTGCGCTTCACATCAGGGTCATTAAAAGCCCATAGAGAAGCGCCACAGGTAATGAGTATTATGATAATTGTTATTGACATAGTTTCTGCAAGGCGTGAAGATACTATTTTAGATTACTTACCGGATTTATCAGGACCAGCTATTTGTCTCTGTTTGGTGGCTTCATACAAGACTATGCCGGTTGTGGTAGACAAATTTAAGCTCTCTATCTTTCCTTTCATGTCGATTGTCAAGCACTTTTCGCAACTTTCAATCGCTTTTTCGCTCAATCCGCGTGCTTCCTCACCAAACCAAATGGCCAGTTTAGGATGACTTAGGTCTGAGTCGATCAAATTCACTTGCTTATTGGACATATTGTGAGGAGATGTTCCGAATGATATGAAGCCGTTTTCTGACAAAAATTGAGCACAAGATTCTGTTGAATGAAACACCTTTACATCTGTCCACTTAACAGCGCCATTAGAGTGCTTTAAAACAGACCTCCGCTGTCTGATTTCCTCCAGGTCATCCTCAAGCCTATTCTGTCCGTCAACAACAAATAATCTATCTACCCCCAGTCCATTGACGTTTCTAATCACGTTCCCGATATTCCTCATGTAATTGGGATTTTCTAAAACCGCGATAAGCTCAAATTCAGTAGTCAAGTTGGGCGAATACATTATTTCTTCAACATAATGTCTTTGGCCATAAAAGACTTGTAACCGGATTTGTCTTTAATCTCAAGCTCTTCAATATAGAACTCGTAACCATCTACTTCCAAATTGATCTCAAAACTACCAGGGGGTAAAATGATCACGAATCGGTTGGTATTGGGGTTGGGTTTGTAATCTCCATATACTTCATCAGTCTGTTTGTCGATAACTGCTAAATAAACATTCTCAGCGTCCACCGTGCTGCCTTCCGGTGTCTTTATAGTTCCGGTGATCACAGTAAATTTAGGCTCCACCTCATTGAAAGTAATTCTATAAATATCAGTATCACCAAAGCCGTCTGCTCTTAAAGATGACATGTACCCGTAACGACCGTTTTCCGACAACATAAAGTTCATATCGTCGTCTGGTGTGTTGATGGGGAACCTCATGTTCTGAACACCAGTGAATTTTCTTTTCTGTCCGTCCCAACTGGCTTTAAAGATGTCATATCCTCCCATGGATGTGTGTCCTTTAGAGCTAAAAAACAAAGTTTTTCCATCCGGAGAAATATTGGGAAAGTCTTCATCATACTCTGTATTAATAGTTGGCCCCAGGTTTTGAGCGGGTCCCCACTTCCCATTCGGTAAAATACGAGACACGTAGATGTCTGTTCCTCCTTTTCCTCCTGGTTTATCGCTGGCAAAGTAAATAGATTGACCATCTGCAGAAATAGAGGCTGCGATCTCAGTGTATTTCGAATTGATTTTTTTGTCCAGTTTCATTGGTTTATCCACCTGCATGCCTTCAACACGACACACATATAAATCTCCCGTTCCATCAAATTCATCCTTGTACATCACCAATTTGCTACCATCAGCTGTTAAACCAACTACTTCTTCATTTAATTCATTGCTGTTGATATGCTCTCCCAAACGTCTGGCCTGAGTAAAATCGCCATCCACAACTTTAGAAATGTATAAGTCAGATGTAAACCGACCGTCCGGCATCTCAACCCCATTCTCTCTTCTTGAGTTAAAAATCAAGAAAGATTCATTAGCAGGCACAAATGGGAAATAATCGGGGTAAGCAGAATTAATGTTTTCTCCTAAATTTTCAATATCCACGTTAAGTGGGAATTTCATGTACTCCTTGGCGTTTTCGCAGTATTCGATTTGCTTTGACACTTGAGCGAGATTGTCCTCATTTCCCTCCCCCTTTTTAGCAAATTGGTTGTAGCTACCGATTGCTTTATCAAATTCATAACCGTATTGATAGGCGCGAGCCAACAGGAATAGCGTGTTCGGATTGGCTTCTTTTTCGTCCTTTATTTTCTCTAAAAAAGGAATGGCTGCACTTTTATCAATATTCGAATTGAGGTAACACACCCCTATTCTGTAATTCAACTCAATGGCTTCATCTGTTCCCTCGAGTGCTTCCTGGTAGATAGGAAGGGCTTCTTCAAAATTTCCGTAATCAAAGTATTTATCAGCTTGCTTTAGATCCTGGGACTGGAGTGCGGACAGGCTGAACATGAGGGTAAGACTGGCAATTGTTTTCATACAGATTCAATAATTGAGGGCGCAAAGGTAAGGAGCGAATGCGAATAAGGCAATAAATGGCTCATTTTATCATACGAATAATGCCTTTTTGCCGACAAAAAATAATAGTCTGCCATATTTTGCCAACATTTTGGGGTTATTACGCGTTAATATATTTAGATTTGACCCATCAATGAAACTTACCTCTGTTTACATCATATTAATTGCCTTTTTGGCTGCCTGTTCTCAACAAAGAGAAAGTGCCCAACCTGCTGTGGTTGAAGAGGACCCAGAGACCATCCGATTAGAGGCGGTCGAGAACATTGCATTCACGATTGAAAACAGGATTCAAAAAACATCTGAATCTCCTCTGAATGACAAGGTAAAATTCTTGTATGAAGGAGAAGACATTCAACCGCTGTGGAGTAACGGTGACAGCTTAAATCTCTCGGGCTTATTCATGATTGAGACCTTAGACAAATCATGGAATTATGGTTTGCCATTGAACTACAAGCAGAACTTGCTCTCCGCCCTGCGAGATTCGTTAAACACAGAATTGTCCAGAGAAAACAGAACAGATATCCTTTCAGAAATCGAAATTCTACTGAGCTATAACAGTGTTCAATTTCTGTCCGACCTTAAATATGGCTTTGTCAATTTAGACTCTATGCGCATAGAGGATCACATTGATTCTCTAAATAATGAAGACATTGCTCATCTGAAAAAGTTTATTGAGAAGCCCGAAGACAGTATGTTTTTACAATCGTTTTTGCCTCAATACCAAACCGCACTCGAATTGCAGACGGCTCTGTCGCATTATGTAGACAGCACTGAATTGAGTGATCACACCTTTTCCCTTCCTAACTACAAACAAGATTCCATAAAAGCATACACCATTGCCAAAGAAGCTCTGATTGCACATGAATTCTCAGATTCCAGCATCCTGGAAGTCGACAGCCTTTTTATTAAAGACCTAAAGGCCTTTCAGCAACTGCATGGTTTGGAAGGAGATTTCAAGATTGGCAACAACACTAAGGATGCTATTGGGATGAGCAACCTGGATCGTTATCTCATGGCCGTAGCCTCTCTTGAGAAATGGAAATACCACGAATTGCTGGATGAAGAAGAGAATCACATATTCGTAAATATTCCCTCATACACCTTGCGTTTTATGGACGATGGCAAAGCTGTGAGAAAACACAATGTGGTGGTAGGCACACCCATTACCAGAACGCCAAGCTTCAAGGCAAAACTGAAATACATCACACTTAACCCAAGATGGCACGTCCCCTATAGCATTTCAAGCAAAGAAATTCTCCCGTCAATTAGAAAAGACCAATCTTATCTGTCAAGAAATGGCTATACCTTGTATGATAGAGACCGAAATCCGGTAGATGTGAACTCTGTGGATTGGGACAAAGTGTCATCAAATAATTTCAAGTACAAGATTGTTCAGGGAAGTGGAACCTACAACAGTTTAGGCATTGTGGCTTTCATCTTTCCCAATGAGCACAGTGTTTTCATTCACGACACACCTTCCAAATATTTTTTCTCAAGAGATGTCAGAGCATTCAGCCATGGTTGTGTGAGACTACAAGATCCTATGGACATGGCTAAGTTTATTGTGGAGAGGGATTCTAACGAAAAAATCACTTTAGATACGGTTCAAGCCTGGTCCGACTCAAGAGTAGAGAGACGTATCTACCTTAAAAAACCATTTAACGTATACATTCAATACTTCACAGCAGAAGGAGATTCAACTGGCATTCGTTTCCACCGAGATATTTATGGGAGAGATGAGAAGCTCCGCGCCAGTTTAAAGGCTTTTATAAAAGAAAGCCAAAGTCGTGCCCAAACTCTATGAGGTAGTCTTTTCTGTTGAGCAACTTACTGTATCTGTGATAATTTCTGTTGGGATGATAAATGAAGTAGCAAGTGCCTTCATCGATTAAGTTCACGAAATCTAAATACCCTTCTTCCGGTACTGCCGGACAACCATAACTCCTGCCTAGTGTACCATAGCGTTCTATATATTCGCAATTCGCATAGTCTGCTTTGTGCACAATAATGCCTCTGGTTAATGCCCGGTAATTGCAGTATTCCCTTCCGTATAATTGGAGGCACTCCCCTAGTCTGCTATCATGCCATCTCTGTCCTGTGACGTAGAATCCAAGGCTGCTCTGATGAGAATCTTCCGTATTACTAAAATGTTTGGCATACAAGCCTCCCGTTTTCTCACCGTGAGACACTAAACTCTTCCACAAAAGGGTATTCTCTTTTAAGTCAATCACATATAGACGCTCCTCATTACCAGATTTGGAAAAATCAACAATGGTCAATTTTGTCGTATCCTTGATCTTGCCCTCATACTTCAATTGATAGTAGCCTCTGAGTCCTTCTGACAAAGCTTGTTTGCTCATGGAACTATCATCTATCTGAAAATAGACATAATCCACATAATTCTCGAATGAATATTTCACTTCCCGGACAGAATCCGGAAGCACAGGATTGTGGGCATAGACATATCCTGAAAACAACAGCGCGAATGTCAAGGCTATTTTTAACATAGGGATCGCAAATATAACAAATTGAAATAATTTGCTTATTTCTTCATTCAAGCCTGGTCTTTTTTAGTCCTAAACTCCCCATTTTGGTTACTTTTGCGGCATGAGTATAGTTGAAGAAATTCAAAAGAGAAGAACCTTTGGAATCATCTCTCACCCGGATGCTGGAAAAACGACCCTAACGGAGAAATTACTGCTTTATGGAGGCGCCATTCAATCGGCTGGAGCCGTTAAAAACAGTAAAATCAAAAAAACTGCCACATCCGATTTTATGGAAATTGAGAAGCAAAGAGGAATTTCTGTGGCCACTTCTGTGATGGCTTTCAACTACAAAGGACGAAAAATCAATATTCTCGATACCCCCGGTCACAAAGACTTTGCAGAAGATACGTATAGAACTTTGACGGCAGTGGATAGCGTGATATTAGTAGTGGATTGTGTGAAAGGTGTTGAGGCGCAGACAGAACGACTCATGGAAGTTTGTCGTATGCGAAAAACACCTGTGATCATATACGTTAATAAGCTGGATTTGGAAGGTCAGGATGGATTTGATCTGCTCGATGAATTGGAAAGTAAATTAGACATTAAGGTACGTCCGCTGAGTTGGCCAATTGGTGTGGGACATACTTTTAAGGGCGTTTATAACTTATTCGATAAAAACCTGAACCTATTCAATCCCAGCAAAACGAAAGTTGAGACTGATACGGTGAGCATTGAAGACATTTCTTCACCGGTCTTAGATGAACAAATTGGCGAAGATCCTGCCAATCAATTAAGAGAAGACATTGATTTGATTGATGGTGTGTATGACGCTTTTAGCGAAGAAGATTATATGAAAGGTGATGTGGCTCCGGTATTTTTTGGATCTGCCGTTAACAACTTTGGTGTGAAAGAGATGCTGGATACTTTTATTCGAATTTCTCCCTTTCCTCAAGCGCGTGAAACGGATGAAGGTATGATAGAGCCTTTGGACAAAAAATTCTCCGGATTCATTTTTAAAATCCACGCCAATTTGGACCCTAAGCATAGAGACAGAATTGCCTTTTTGAGAATCTGCTCCGGGATTTTTGAGCGAAATACCTTTTACAAGCATGTTCGATTAGATAAAAAAATGAGGTTCTCCAACCCTACAAGCTTCATGGCACAAGACAAAAGTGTGATTGAAGAAGCTTATCCTGGAGATGTGATTGGTCTGTACGACTCCGGAAACTTTAAGATTGGGGATACATTGACTCAGGGAGACAACTTCATGTTCAAAGGCATTCCGAGCTTCTCTCCTGAAATTTTTAAGGAATTGGAGAACCGAGATCCTATGAAGTCCAAACAATTGGAAAAAGGCATTCAGCAATTAACCGATGAGGGAGTTGCTCAGTTGTTTATCATGCAACCAGGAAATCGTAAGATCGTTGGAACGGTTGGAGCGCTTCAATTTGATGTAATTCAATACAGACTAGAGCACGAATATGGCGCTAAATGTGAATTTGTACCAAAGAAGTATCATATGGCTTGTTGGATGACATCTGACAATGAACAACAATTGGATCAATTTCTTAAAGTAAAGGCAAACTACATTGCCGATGATAAAGACGGAAACAAGGTATTTTTGGCAGAATCTCCATTCTTATTGAAAATGGCCGAGCAAGATTATCCGGATATTGTGTTCCACAGAACCTCAGAATTCAAGGTAGCGTGAAGCTTTACCAAAAAATTGGCATTGCGGTCTGGGGCACATTGATTCTCGGTACCATCATGCTGTTTGTTATCCGCCCAGATTTGTTGAACGGTGCCAATTTGAAGGAATATATCAGTGACAATAGTTCCGAGCTCAAAATTTATTACGCCACCATCTGTACCTTAAGGTGTTTGACCCTGATTCCGGCAACTCCCTTTATTGTTGCCGGTGTGTTGTTGTTTCCGGACGATTTGAATTTCGTATTTCTAGTGGTCATGACCACTATTTTGTTGGCAGCCACCATTCATTTTAAACTGTCGAGAGTACTTGGGTTTGATGACTATCTGAACCGAAAATTTGCTTCCAGAATGGATCAACTGACAAGTGGCATGCAGAAAAGAGGCTTTTTATACATTCTTCTTTGGACCATGGCACCTTTTCTACCAAGTGATCTGGCTTATTATCTGGCAGGAATTTCCGGCATGAAATACTGGACTTTTATATCGGCTGTATTGCTCGGTGGTGTAGCACTTTCGGGGGTTTACATTTACATGGGAAAGAACTTCTTTGAATGGATGTTGGGGATGTGATGAATTCACCACTCACTCCAAGGTCAACTCTCCCCAATAAATGGTCTGTCTTGTGTCTTTCCTGAAATGAAAATAGCTTACCCGGCGTCTGTAATTCTTGATATCTTTCTTAAAACGCTTGGGAATATAACCATGTCCTGTAGTAACCATCCCAAGCGGATCTTCTTTCACCCAAATCTTCACGGAGTATTCTTGTCCATTAATCATTAGATTCATAGACTTTAAAGTATCCATTTCGTACGCATCTACTCCGGTTTTTCGATCCCTTTCAACCTTGTAAGTAGTGTCCAAAGAGCCATCTTTTTTTAAGCGATTGTATGTTGCCACAGTGGTCACTTCTTTGCCCAAACAGTTTTTATGGATTTTAAGAGAATTAATCATCAATTCATCATATTTCCTGAAATTTTTGATGACCAATCTACTTCCCTTATCATCGATAGGTAACTCCAAATAATTGGTGTCACTTGAAGTAACTAAATCAAAGGTCACCTGATTGGATCGTTTTAAATTCAATATCTCTGCAGCTCCGAACACCTCTGCCAACTCGGGTTGAACCGTAGGCATAAAATAAAAGTTATTCTCCCCTACCTCAGTATAGTCAACATGTTTAATAACGATCCGAGTCGTATCCTTTTGTGTCCATCCGATTTTGGACAGCCAGAGAATACAGTATACAATACAAACAAAGTGTTTCATATAAGGTAGATGCAAAATACGAATCTCTTACACAAACTCAATTCTTGTTCAATATAAATTTGTGAAACGCGTTATAGATAAGAATTCTAACTTTGCAGTATGAAATTAAGCTTATTACTCCTTGTATTGATTGGAAGTTCTTTGGGAAGCACGGCTCAAAACACCTTGTTGTTCGAAGACTTTAACTCTGGAATGCCTACCTGGGGATTTTTTAATGAAGATGGCTTGACCCCAAACTCGGCTGTAAGCTACATCAATGATGCCTGGGTGATTAGTGAAGATACAGATTCGACCGGCATGATGGATTCTTGTGCCATTAGTACGTCTTATTATGATCCTGCCGGACAGAGTGACGACTGGCTTGTTTTGCCGGCTATTACACTCGGGAGCAACGGCAACTATTTGTTTTGGGATGCCAAATCTGAAGATCCATCCTTTCCCGACTCCTATGAGATTTGGGTGAACACAACAGGAGGCAATGTAAGCAACTTTGTAGACTCAGCTTTTTATGAAGTGAACAATGAAAATCCTTATTGGCAATCTCATGTGGTTGAATTGGACTCTTTTGCCAATCAGACTATATATATTGCCTTTAGAAATGTGAGTAATGATCAGTTCATACTGTTTCTGGACAACATTCACATTACTGAGTTTGATCCATTGTCTGTGGGCGCAACGATTGAAAACGACCTAAGTATTTACCCCAACCCAAGTCAGGATGTAGTTTACGTGGAGGGACTGTCTAAAGGCAGTGTCTATGTGATTACCGATATGACAGGTAGACAAATTTTAACTGGTACCTATCAGGAATCCATTGACATTTCGGAGCTAAATTCAGGGAACTATTTATTGGGAATCAAATCGCCTGGTTCTGAATTCTCATTCTCAAGATTCATAAAGAATTAGGGAACAAGGGTAAACTCGTATGTTAAGTGCCATTGTTCGTCTCCCTTTTTAACAATTCCAATATATCCTTCATCGTCCTCAACTTCAAACAGCTCAATGCTATCATAATGTATTTCTACTAAAACTTTGTCATCCAAATCGATTAAACCATACTTGCCATTTTTCTTAACTATGGCAGCCATTTCGTCGGCTTCAACGTACTTTATGTCATCATAGTATTCTTTAAACACCATAGATTCTGAACCATAAAGGCTTAGAAGGTTTACTTTACCATCTTTCCTGGCACCAATATAGGCTTCATCGAAATAATCAAAATCCAGGTGGAAAAACTCATCAACGGGTCCTGCAATGAGTTCTCCATTTTCGTAATAGATGTATGCCATATTGTCCTTTATGACTTCTACCATTCCAGTGCTAGCATAGTAATCATCAAACTTATAACCATCAATGAGGTCTTGAACAATAAGATTGCCATTTGAATTGTACATATGATACTTGCCCCCCATATCCTTAAAGGCAATCATATCATCGTACGAATCGGCTTCTTCAAAAGATTTCCCAATGAGATCTTTACCCGATTCATCGATTAAATAGAATTTGCCGTCGTCCTTTTTGACTAAAAAATTCTTACTGCCAAATCCTTCAATATATTGATAAACAAATTCGTTGATGGGAGAAAAATCATCACTATAAATCTGATAGGCCCCTTTTTGCCCCACGGCATAGGCAGATTGCAATTGGCCATTGATGCGACGGACATGGTACAACACATCAATATTCTTGTAAGTTTTGCCAATCGGTTGACTTTGAATATCCCGAATGACCAGATCGTTTTTTCTTCCAAACAGAATTAAAAATGGTTCTTTACCTTGATTACTGGAACTGTACTTTTTAGGTTCAATCAATAATTTTCCATCGGGCAGCACCAAACCCAATCTGAATCTGGAGCTATAGTCAGATTTGCCGTTCGTACAAATATAAGCCCCTTCCCCTCCTACGACATCAGGTGATATAAAGGCGGTAGGCCTGTATTTCATTTGCACGGCATGAGTTGCTTTTGGAGTAATGAGGTAGTACGCTTTATTCGCTACATCAAATAAGGACAAGGCGTCATTTTTTAGAGGTTGGAAAATTCGAAAATCACCGCTAAACACAATTTGACCATCCTTACTGATAAGTTTATCTACCTGCGCTACGGTATCTTTAATATGATAATGGTATTTATAGGTTTTGTGAAGCACTTGGTTTTTCGCTATTCTGGTCCCCTGGTCAGAGTAGATATAGTTGTCTCCGCCAATAAATACCTTGTGAGATTGATAGCCTAACTCAGCAGAATCTCCAATAAATGGAATGATGAGTTGGTAGTTGTTATTCATTATTCCATGTAGCCCATTATGATTGAGTAAATAGTTTTTCTTGTTGGAACCCATGTTTTTCCATGACACTACATCACAAGCCTCAAATCTGAAACCTCCATTTTTTTTACTAATAATTAATACAGAATCACTTGAAGACAAAAAGCGTTTATCCATCAAATGAAAAGTAGAGTCGTTGATCTGGTTCCTCACCTGATAATTAGGAGACAATATCCAATCACCGCTAGTTACATTTTTAATTCCCCATTTATTTTTCCAATCTCTTTCAAACTCATATCTAGGGTCGAAAGTTCCTAAAACCTCTGTGTTACGATTAATATAAAACCTGGCTTCACCGTAACTTTCACAATACAAATACTTCCCGTACGCTCTCACATATCGTATTTCGAGAGCCACCAACTTCTGACCTTGTCGACCATCGTATAAAATTTGTCCATAAGCCTTTTGTCCTCTCACGGAAAGCACTTTAAAGTCATGGTAGTAATCCGTTATTTCTAAAGACATTGATTGTCCCAACTTTCTGCCATCATGGTTAAGTATATGGTTGAGTCTGCCCTTTTTTTGAATGAAGAAGCCATCTGATGCAGTGCTTTTCAAAGTATCGGTACTCATATAACTGAGTTCCCCTAAGCTATTTATTACACCATATCTTCCATCTTTGACCTTAACCAGTCCATACTTTTGTTTGAAATTGATAACATGATCAAGCTGTTCGATTTCCTTTAATTTCTGTCCAATGGCGTTATACAACTCCCAATTTGACCCCTCATTATTTCTGGCTAGAAAGTGCCCTTCCTCAAACAAATAGAATTGTTTCAAGCCTGGTTTCGAAATTCGTTTACCCGACATATCGATGACCATGTTTTTTGAGTGCAATACTGCATGCTCTCCAGAGAAAACCGGTCCCCAGAAATCGTTATATTCTATTGTTCTGGACCTTTTTGTATGTACGTTGAGAAACTTCCAACGAAAATCTCCTTCCTTTATCATCACATAAGATTTATCCAAAATAGATATTGGAGAATGGGGTCTCATGTCGAAACTAAAGCTTGGATAGATGGTGTCGAGCAGGACTTTGCCTTTCACATCCAATATACCCCAGTGTCCCCAGTTATCATTGACCTGGACATTGAGAAGTCCATTTGACATATAAATACGATGAAATTGAGCAGGAATAAGTATTTGTCCACTGGCATTCATCAAGCCATATTTGCCATCAACCAATTCGCCTTGTATCACATTTAGTTGCCCACCTTCGGCAAAAACGACATGCGACTTATCTGGCATGTACAGACTTGAATATGTCGTCTCCAAAATCAACTTTCCTGAAGGATCAAGAAGTCCGTACAACTTGTCTTTTTTGACAATAAAGTGCCCTGATTGTTGTGGAGAGATGAGGTCATACTTTGGCTCCAGCAACCATGTATGTCCCTTCTTTAGTCCCCATAGTCCATTTTGATTGTAGGGTTGTTGTGCCATTCCTTGGAACAGATAAATGATAACAATGAAAAGCAATAATGATCTCATATCTCAAAAATATGGAATTGCCTGAATCGAGATCTAAGTGTATATACCTAATTATGCCCGTTTCTCTGTAATCCCCCCCTATTGAATGATCAGTCTATCCTTTAACACACCATGTTCTGTGGTTAAGAGAATTGTATAAATGCCAGCAGGCAAGTCAGACACATCTACTAATTGTGGATTTGTATCCAAAGTATATTCTCGCACTAACTGTCCTGAACTGGCCATCAAACTGAGCATGGCTTTTTCTCCACTAAATTTTTCGAGTTGAATGGATATTTGTTCAGTTCCAGGATTAGGATAAATCATTAATTTACCCAGATTTGGATTCTCAATAGAGTTAGTACAATGACTTCCACTAACCACCATAATTGTAGTAGAATCTTGTAACTCACAACCAGGATTATTACCAGGACTAGTAGCCACTAAAACATACGTACCTAGCGCCAATCCATTCGGATCAAATTGATTGCCAACTACACCATTCCCAGACCAACTGGCATAAGAAGGAGATAGATTGGGCAGATTTACCGGATTTGCATTAAAGCAAATGCTATCAGGATTAAAAGAATTGGCACTTAATGTTGGGAACCCACAACTATCGACATAAATGATAGACCCAAAGCCATTTATATAAGTTTCTCCATTTGGCTTAGTGGTGATCTTATAAAAAGTCTCATTGGTAATGTTTAGAGGCTCATCGTGCCACGTCTCTCCTCCATCAAAAGATTTAATCACAGTGTTACCTTGTCCTGCTGCATAAAGAATTGTTCCGGTAATGTACTCTATATCATACAAACGCTCGGTTGTTCCAGATGGTTTAGACTGCCAACTGGTTCCTCCGTCAATTGTCTTTAAGATGGTTCCATTGTCTCCTACTGCAATTCCTTCCATGGTATTGATGAATCTAACTCGCCACAAATAATCATTGCCTGTAGTGGTATGAACAACGGTCCAGGAATTCCCCTGATCTGTGCTTTTGGTAATCAAATTGCCTCCACAACCATAGCCTATCATATTACTGGCAAAGTACACCGAGTTACCTGCATTCTGGTTTGCCGCATGCGTCCAGCTGGCTCCTCCATCAGTGGTCTTCCAGGTATTCACGGTTCCACTTACAAATGCCAGATTCGCGTCAAAAGCATGAACTGAAGAATAGCTTTCTGAAGGACCTGCATCTAAAATTTCAGTCGTCCAGGTAGCACCACCATCATTGGTAATCATAATAATGTTGTTACTCCCTGAAACATAACCTTTGCTCTGATCTCCAAAGCTTACATCAGCCAATATTGGTGTTGAATTATGCGCTACCTCCAACCAATTAGTTCCTCCATTAGTCGTTCTAAAAACTCTGCCTTCAGTATCCGCTATGAAGCCGGTATCATTGTTTATAAATTCGAAACCTATGTACCAAAAGGCATTACTAGGGATGGAATGAGACAATTGTTGCCATTGCGACATGACATTCGTGGAAATAGCAAGTCCCACGAGAACGATAAGCAGTTTTTTCATGATGATTGGTTTTGACAAATAAGAACGCTTAAAATAAGCTTTTATTGCTTTATAGTTTCGATCTGAAAACAAGGTATTGATTAAATCAATACCTCAGTACGTCTATCTTAAACTGGGAAGAAAGAGATTGCTTTGCCATCCCTAAAGTATCCTTATTGAAGATTACAAGAGCCCTGTTCGCTACGCTCATTGGCTTTTTTATTGATTCAAGCACTATGGAATGAATTCCTGCGTCATGACAAACTAGATTATATGGGATTACTCGTGATCCCTAATGCTCCTTTCTGGGGAATACAAAAGCCCTATTCGCTGCGCTCATGTCTTTTTTGATGTTTCAAACGCTTAGGAATAAAATCCTGCGTCATGAAACATAAAAAAAGCCTCTCATCTCAGATGAAAGGCTTTTGTGCGGAGAGTGAGGGATTCGAACCCCCGGTACCTTTCGGCACAATGGTTTTCAAGACCACCGCATTCGACCACTCTGCCAACTCTCCAAAACGGTCGTGTTGTTTCCAACAGGACCGCAAAAATAACAAGCTTTTTGAATTCACAAATACAAATCACACTTTTTTATTGATCAAACCCTCACATTTTCGTATTTTAGCCTATAAATTCACAAAAGTATATGAGACATCTATTAGGTTTCCTATTCCTACTACCTACGTTTGTTTCTAGTGGTTTTGACGTTGAGGCGCGCTTTGAGTACGGTGTTTTCCATGCACCTGAAGTCGGCTCTTATCTTGAAACCTATCTCAACATTGCCGGACACTCAGTGAAGTACAAACCCAATGAAGCCGGTGGTTTACAAGCCAGAATTGAAATCACGCAAGTTGTAAAACAAGGGGAAGAGATCATTGACTTTAAAAAGTATGAATTACTGGGACCTGAACTTATAGATTCTTTGGCTACTGATATTAAAGATCAAAAAAGATTTAGTTTACCGAGTGGTCGCTACGAAATTGAAGTGACAATCCGAGATATGAATAAGGAAGCTGGTGTGACTTCTAAATTCACTAAGGATATCGAAATCACTGATATGAGCCATGGTTTACATATGTCTGACGTAGAACTCCTGGAAGGCATCATGGAAACTAAAGAAAAATCCAACATCACTAAAGCAGGATATGATTTGATTCCTTTAGTGGATAATTTTTATCCGATTGAAATCAATAAACTGGCGTTCTATACAGAGATTTATAACACGGATAAGACCATTGGATCAGATGATAAATTTTTACTTAAAGTAGACATTGAAGATTACGACAACATGTCGAAGATCGATGGCATGGGCTCCATCAAAAAAATGGAAACTGCTCCTGTAGCTCCGGTTCTTCAAGTAATTGACATTCAAAATTTACCTACTGGCAACTACTTATTGGTGCTCAACATCATTAACAGAAGTAATGAAGTATTGAAGTCTAAAAAAGTCTACTTCACACGTTTTAATCCTGATCAAAATGCTGTGGTTGAAGACTTATCCAAAGTAGACATCAAAAGTACCTTCGTGAACCTCATTGCCAGTGAAGACAGTCTGGACAGGTATATTGCTTCTACCCGACCAATTACGGATGAGTTAGAAAAAAGAATCATGGATAAGGACATGGCTGATTACGATTTCACTACCAAGAAGCAGTATTTCTACAAATTCTGGAAGAAAAGAAATCAAACAATGCCTGAGGACGAGTGGTATCGTTACAAAAGGGAAGTTGATCTGGTTGATCAATTATACTCCACTACCATCAAACGTGGATTTGAAACAGACAGGGGTCGCGTATACCTGCGTTACGGAAAGCCAGATTATGTGGAACAACGCCCAAACGAGCCAAGTTCTTATCCATATGAAATGTGGCAGTATTACAGAATTGATAAGTTCAATAATCGATTTTTTATCTTCTACCAACCTGATTTAGTCACCAACGATTATTCTTTGTTACACTCAGACATGCAGGGAGAGGTTTCTAACTATCGTTGGAAACAGGAGTTGAACAAGCGAAATACACCATTTCAGGACATTGATGCGGAAAATCCTATTGATCACTATGGTGGTCGTGCCGGGGAAGTCTTTGATCGTTCCAGATAAACTATTTCTTAGTACTTTCGACAATCCAAAATGAAAGTAGCGGTTGTCATACTCAATTACAATGGCCGAGAACATCTCGAAACCTTTCTGCCGTCTGTAATCCAACATTCAGGGCAGCATGACATCATTGTGGCGGACAATGCGTCTACGGATGATTCTGTGAATTTTCTTCAGAAGAATTACCCCAATATCACTCTCATTGAGAACAACAGTAATGGTGGATTCGCAAAAGGCTACAATGAGGCTCTGAAACAGGTTTCAGCCGACATCTACGTGCTCTTGAATTCTGACGTGGAAGTCACTGAAAACTGGATTGATCCGGTGGTTCAAAAGATGATGGCTCATCCAAAAGTTGTTGCCTGTCAACCAAAGATTCTCGCTTACAAGAGAAAAGATCATTTCGAGCATGCTGGGGCTTGTGGGGGGTATATTGATAAAAACTACTTCCCATTTTGTCGCGGACGCATGTTTCATGTTGCTGAGAAAGATGTTGGTCAGTACGATAATGATGCTCAAATTTTTTGGGCGACCGGTGCCTGCATGTTCATCCGATCTGAAACATTTCATGAACATGGCGGGTTTGATGCTGATTTTTTTGCGCACATGGAAGAGATTGATCTGTGTTGGCGAATTCAGAATAAAGGTGACGAAATCTGGTGTTTTCCAGAGTCAAAAGTCTACCATTTGGGTGGAGGCACTTTGAACTACATGAGCCCCAAAAAGACTTACCTGAATTTTAGGAACAATTTGTACATGATTCACAAAAATCATGAAGGAATCTTATTCTTTAAGATGTTTTACCGTTTGTTCCTTGATGGTCAGGCTGGCGTAAAATTTACTTTGGGAGGACAATTCAGTCATTGCTGGGCTGTTTTGAAAGCGCACGTTCATTATTATCGAGATTTCTTCACTTTGGTGCGTAAAAGAAAGGCACTCAAAGCAAAAAAAACACATTCCGCCCAAACTATCTTCAAGGGAAATATTTTGTGGTCATTTTTCTTCAAGAAAAGACGCACTTTCAACGAACTTGATCTGAACAAATTCAACAGTAGACTACCAGGTCTCAAAAAAACTGATGGCTAGCTCATAACTCGTTAAGCCAAAACCACTGATCACCCCTACACAGCTTTTTGCCATTTTAGACTCATGTCTGTATGGTTCGCGCGCATACACATTCGAAATATGAACTTCAATCACAGGAACATCAATTGCGGCAATGGCGTCTCCAATAGCCACGGAAGTATGTGTATATCCCCCGGCATTAAACACAATCCCTTCAAACCTTCCCTCTGCATCTTGCAGTGCATTGATCAACTCCCCTTCTACATTGCTCTGAAAGTAAGTAATGGCACAAGAGGACTTTGAACGCAAACTCTCCAAAAAGTTTTCAAAGCCTTCTGCCCCGTATATTTCGGGTTCTCTTTTCCCCAACAAATTTAGGTTTGGACCATTTAAAATTAGAATTCTCATATTGCGTACCTTTATCTCAACTCAATGAGCAACTGGAATGTAAATATAAGCGGATTTAAGTCATTTTTGCAGTTAGAAAAGAGTTTGTCTGCCAATTCTATTGATGCCTATCTTCGAGATGTGGGCAAGATCAGAGACTATGCTTTAAATGAACTTCAGATCAACAATCCGAATAAGTTAAGCCTGGATCATTTTCAAGCTTTCCTGGCGGATTTAAACGCCATTGACATTTCAGCACGCAGTCAGGCCAGAATTATTTCAGGCATCAAAGCCTTCTATAAATACCTTTTGCTGGAAAACCTGATTAACCATGACCCCACTGAATTGTTAGAAACACCAAGGTTGGGCAGAAAATTACCGGATACGCTCAGTATTGAAGAAATTGATAAGATTAGTGGTGCCATAGATTTGAGTGTGACACTTGGACATAGAAATAAAGCCATTATTGAAACCCTTTATGGCTGTGGCTTGAGGGTAAGCGAACTCGTCAATATGAAGCTCTCCAATTGTTACTTTGATGAGGGGTTTGTGAGAATTACAGGAAAAGGAGACAAAGAACGATTGGTACCTATTTCTAAGTATACCATCAAATTCATTCGAAATTATGTTGATGGTGAAAGGCTTGAAATGGTACCACATCCGGATCATGAGGATTTTATTTTTCTAAACAGAAGAGGCAAGCAATTGACCAGGGTCATGATTTTTACGATTGTCAAAAATTTGGTGAAGGCATCTGGCATTCAAAAAAACATCAGTCCGCACACCTTCCGTCACTCATTTGCCACGCACTTAGTGGATGGAGGCGCTGATTTAAGAGCTGTTCAGGAAATGTTGGGACATCAGTCTATCACAACAACAGAAATCTATACACACCTGGATACCAACTTCCTTAAACAGAATATCATTGATTATCATCCCAGGTCGACCAATTAATGTATATATTTAAAGACTGTGCGCGCACTCCTTGTCATATTTTTGGTGATTTCTCAGACCTTGTTGGGGCAAATTGTTCTTACGGACAACAATCTGAACAAATCATTGAGCGACCAAACTGTAATTTTGGAAGACGCAGATCATCAACTGACAATTGAAGACATTTTAACAGGAGAACACAACTTTCAGGACGTCACTCATGAAATAGAAATTCTTGACTTTAACAGTTCCCGTTGGTGGATGAAGTTTTCAGTAACCAATAAAAGCAGTGAGAGTCAATTTGTATTAGAACTTGCGCGTCCTATCACCAATAAAATCTTTCTATACGAGCATATAGGTGATTCAATATTATATACGTGGAAAGGCGGAGATGCTTTGGATTTTTCGGAAAAGACTTACAAACACCGAAAGAACCTGTACGTCATTAATCTAGATTCCGCGGAGACCAAATACTTTATAGTCGAAATGGAAAGTGATGGTGAGGTAATCACTCTTCCCGTTAAATTCTGGCAAACTCAAGCCTTTTTGTCCGCAGATTATGACGACCAGTTGGGACACGGATTTTACTATGGATTACTGGTTTTGGTGAGCATCATTTTTTTCTTCTTCTACAGAATGCTCAACGAAATTTCGTTTCTGTATTACGTGCTCTATGTTTTCTTTCAAATTCTGCTACAATTTAGTTTGGATGGTTATACGTTTCAGTACTTATTCCCCTCAAATGCTTACTTGGCCAATCATATGGTGATTTTTTCCGCAGGAGGTGCGGTGATATTTGTGATGCTGTATGCCCGTGCGTTTCTGAAACTCAAAAAACGTCATAAAAAGCTGGATAAAATTATGCTTGGTCTGCTGGTCGTAGTCGGCTTGGTTACTGGTTTATCTGCTATTCCCGGTCCAACTTATGAGTTTTCTTATCCCCTAATCAATGGCGTAAGTCTGATCTCAACTCTGTACATCATTGCCTGTATTTTTATTCTGAAGCGCAAAGGATTTACAATATGTAATTACTTTACCGCAGCCTTTGTGATTCTAATTTCCGGAGTAGTTATTTTCATTCTAGGGAATTTCCACGTAGTTGGTAATGCTGAGCTATCGCAAGTTGCGCTTAAATGGAGTTCGGCCATTGAGGTAGTTGCTCTGAGTTTATCCATGGCCAATAAATACCGCGACCTTCAGATGGAGAAGGAAGTGGCTCAGGAAAAAGCACTAAAGAGCCTAGCTGAAAAGAATAAGTTGGCAGACGAAATGAATGTCAAGCTAGAGCATCAGGTAAAGGAAAGAACGGCTGAAATTGAAAGACAGAAAGAAGAACTGGCCATCAAAAATGATGACATTTTATCGAGTATTGAATACGCCAACAGAATTCAAACTGCCATTCTCCCCTCTTCATCTAAAGTCAAATCTATATTTCCAAGTTCTTTTATATTGTACAAACCCAGGGACATAGTAAGTGGTGATTTTTATTTCGTTGATCAGGTGACGACCGCAGGGGGTTCCAAAATTAGTTTGGCTGCTGCGGTAGATTGTACCGGTCATGGCGTACCTGGCGCGTTTATGAGTATTGTAGGAAACAACTATCTGAAGCAAAGTTTAAAAGAAGATAATGTCAACTCTCCAGCTGAAGCCTTAGATTTTCTGAACGCAGGTGTCCGTTCAACATTAAGTCAAAATGAAGACTTTAATATTCATGATGGTATGGATATCGCATTGTGCAGTGTGGACTTCAGTAATATGAAGCTCTACTTTGCTGGTGCGAAAAACCCGGTCTATATCATTAGACAAGTTGAAGCCACAGAAACGGTAGATCATGAATCCAGGAACCCTTTTTACTCAGAAGATGGTTCGGCAGTACTCCATCAAATTAAAGGCGACAAACATCCTATTGGTCACTTTCTGGGGGAAGAACAAATTCCATTTACCAATCAAGAGTTCGACCTGAAAAAAGGTGACATGATTTATACATTCTCAGATGGATACGCAGATCAATTTGGTGGTCCGAAAGGCAAAAAATTCAACTACAAGAATTTCAAGAAACTTTTACTCCAAATTTCAACCAAGCCCGTCGCAGAGCAACAGATCATTCTAGACCAGGAGTTTTCTAAGTGGATGAAAGAGTTTGAGCAAATTGATGACGTTCTTGTCATTGGAATCCGCATTTAATACAGGCTATCTGAGTATAACTATCCGGTTATTTATATGTTACCAGACCTGCCAATTTCGCATTGACTTATTGAATACATTTTTTTAAAATCAATCATAATCAACACAACTCTGACCTTTTTTTCTCACGACACAAAATGATTGTACCTACAATCAAAATACTAATTCACTGAAAATAAAATACTTAAAAACAAAATCAATAGTATGGAAATAAAAAAATGACTAATTACTTTTATTTTTAATAGTAACACTATTATATTTGTAGGCAATAATAACTGTTATGGAGTATTTAGGAGGGAAAATAAGTATAGATGTCAATGACAAGGTCTTTTTAAAAGATCCCCGTTCCAGTAAATTAGGAAATAAGATCATTGAGGGAGCCATTGATTTGATTGATGAAATAGGGTTTGAGGAATTCACATTCAGAAAACTTGCCAGCTCAATTAATTCTACAGAAGCATCAGTGTACCGATATTTTGAGAACAAACACAACCTTTTGGTATATCTCACTTTGTGGTATTGGGGGTGGTTAGAATATAGATTGGTTTTTAGGCTAGTAAACGTGGAAGACCCATATGAAAGATTGGACAGAGCCATTAAAACTTTAACAGAACCCATCAAACAAGATTCTGATTTCACGCAAATTGATGAGGTTAAACTGAATAGAATCGTCATTTCAGAGTCTTCAAAAATATATTTACACAAATTAGTTGAGCTCGATAACTCTCACGGTTTCTTCAAGCCTTATAAAGATTTGGTTCAGAGAGTTTGTGACATTATTCTTGAAATAAACCCGGGATACAAATATCCGCATATGCTTATTTCCACGTGCATAGAAGGTGCGCATCATCAGAGATTTTTTGCAGAACACTTACCTAGACTAACGGACATTTTACCAGATGAGGATGCCGTCACCACTTTTTACCTGGATCTAATAAAAAAAGCCATTCAAAAGTAGTTCATTATAAACAAAAGAACTGCTCAATGGTTGTTACCACATCAACAGACTCAACATGGAAATAAAACCAACATACAGTCCAATTCAAAGATTCTGGCTCTTACTGAAGCCTGATCAATCAGAGATTAGAAACGTATACATCTATGCCTTTTTCAATGGATTGGTAAACCTGTCGCTTCCAATTGGAATTCAATCGATTATCAACTTGATTCAAGGTGGTCAAATGAACACATCATGGGTCATCCTGGTAAGTTTTGTGATCCTTGGTGTTGCCATAACAGGGCTGCTTCAAATTTCTCAGTTAAAAATTACTGAACACCTGCAACAAAAAATCTTTACCCGAGCTGCTTTCGAATTTGCTTACCGCATTCCAAAGATCAAACTGGAAGCCATTTACAAACACTACGCCCCCGAATTAATGAATCGTTTCTTTGATGTGGTATCTGTACAGAAGGGATTGTCCAAGATTCTTATTGACTTCTCCACAGCCTCTATTCAAGCAGTATTTGGTCTGATTCTGCTCTCACTATACCACCCGTTTTTCATCATCTTCAGTTTGATTCTGGTAGTCTTGCTATTCGCAATTTTCAAACTAACCGGGCGAAGAGGACTGGAAACAAGTTTAGAAGAATCCAAAAGTAAGTACAACGTTGCTCACTGGTTGGAAGAACTTGCACGAACGAACGTCACTTTCAAATTGGCCGGAAAAACGGACCTCCCACTTGAGAGAATCAACGCATCAACCGATGACTATGTGAAGGCAAGAGAAGGTCACTTCAAAGTACTCATTCAACAGTACTCATTAATGATTGTATTCAAGGTGCTCGTTGCTATGGGCTTGCTTGTTATTGGAAGTATTCTGGTTATGGAGCAACAAATGAATATAGGACAGTTTGTGGCGGCAGAGATCATTATCCTTTTGGTACTGGCCTCAGTTGAAAAACTCATTCTAAGCCTGGAAACCATTTATGATGTACTTACCTCATTAGAAAAAATTGGTCAGGTAACTGATTTTGATTTAGAAAATGAGACCGGAGTCGATATTGGAACACATACACCCAACAAGGGCTTAACTGTAGAATTAGCCCACGTGAATTTTTCTTATCCAGAGCAAAACAAATTGGTGTTGAATGATGTCTCTATGCGCATTGAGTCTGGTGAAAAAGTCATCATAAAAGGAGAAAACAACAGTGGAAAGTCTACCCTACTCTACATGCTGGCCGGTGTCTATGATGCCAAATCGGGTTACCTCTCATACAATGAATTACCTGTTGGTAATCTTGAATTGAGCGCATTAAGAACTGTTATTGGCGATTGTCTTATGGATGAGTTGTTGTTTGAGGGAACCGTTTTCGAAAACATCAGCATGGGTCGAGATGATGCCACATTCGAGAATGTCAAGTGGGCTGTTGAAATGATGGGACTCACAGAGTTCATTAAAAGACTCCCACAAGGTTTTGACACTGTAATTCTTCCACAAGGACGTCAGTTCTCCGATGGAATCGTGAGTAAGTTGGTATTGGCGAGAAGTATTGCCGACAAACCAAGACTACTGCTCATCAAAGATGTATTTAGTTCAATCGAATCCAAAGAAAGAAGACGAATTCTCAATTTCTTACTGGAGGATGAGCACCCCTGGAGCATGGTTGTGGCAACTGCCGAAAACGATAGAACGCTTGAATCTAAAGCTGATAAAGTATACCTCATTGAAGATGGCATCCTCACACTTCAAAATACGGCTAAAAAATAATCTTAGAAACTATGTTGAACATTTCACCAAATAGCGTTTCGGTCAAAATCAAAAAGAGGTCCTACCCGACACTTGAAAAAGTGGAAAACAAAAAGACCAGGAAGGTCTTACTGAGATTGATCACTATAACCATGATTATAGGTACAATCATCATGTTTTTGCCTTGGACTCAGAATATTCGTTCTAATGGAAGTGTAACTGCGTTAAAGCCAGACCAGAAGCCCCAAACCGTGCATTCTTTGATTGCAGGCAGGGTTGAGAATTGGTTCGTTCAGGAAGGAGATTTTGTTGAACAGGGAGATACAATTGTGAGAATCTCAGAAGTAAAGGACGCCTATTTCGATGACCAACTCTTGCCGAGAACTGAGAATCAACTGGAACTAAAAAAGCAGACTGTTGCATCTTATGAGTCAAAAATTCAAGCTTTGAATAACCAATTAGTCGCTCTCAGAACTCAAAGAGATTTGAAATTAAATCAAGCGAGAATTAAATTGCAACAAGCAAGACTGAAGGTTCAAAACGACAGCATTGCCTTTAAAGCTGCCGAACTAAACTTCATCACGGCAGACAGGCAGTATAGACGAATGGATAGTCTTTATACGGCAGGATGGAAGTCCTTAACCGATCTTGAATCGCGCACATTAAAACGTCAGCAAGCCAAAGCTTACGAAATTGAGGCTCAAAATAAGTGGCTCAACAGTCAAAATGAGTTAATCACCTTAAAAATTGAGCTTTCAACCATACAAACCAAGTTTGAAACAGATTACGCCAAGACTCAATCCGATCTATACACAGCGACTTCAACCAAATTCAATGCAGAAGCGGAAGTCACCAAACTGAGTAATCAATTGAGCAATTA